>NZ_JBDJPF010000012.1:0-117587 GCF_054957865.1 Streptomyces xingningensis | reverse complement strand
GGGCGCAGCCCCTCCTGCCCTCCCCCCCCAAACCGCGAAGCGGTGCAGAAACACTGCACATTGGGCCCCCGGCCCAGAGTCAGAAGTCGGTGCCGGGCAGACCCATCGCCGTAGGCACGTCTGCCTCAACCAAACCCACTCAGGTCAGCCACCACTCCCGTCCGCATACTCCTCCGCCACCGACTCGATGAGGGCCAGCGACGCCTCGGACGGCAACGCGGCCGCCCTGACGAGGGCGTAGGCAGTCTCGAGGCGGGTAACCACGGCCGGATCCTCCAGTAAACCGCCGCTCATGGCACCCTCCGTATACGCCATAGGCGCGGTGTCCTCGAAGGTCATCAGCTTCAGCGCTCCGCCCAGCGCTGGTGCCCCCGCACTGAACGGGAGCACTTGCACGCCGATCCGGCGCCTGCGCACCAGAGCGGCCACGTGCAGCAACTGTTTCCGCATCACGGCAGGACCGCCGACGAGCCGCCGAATGACGCTCTCATCGAGAACCATCCGCAACAACGGTTTTGTTGGGTGGTCCAGGAGGCGCTGACGTGCCACGCGGTCAGCCACCCGAGATTCAATCCGCTCGTCCGCGATGAACGGAAAGCCGCTTCGGAACACGGCTCGGGCATAGGCCGCCGTCTGAACCAGTCCTGGCACAAAATCCGGCGCATAGATATGGAAACCGGTGGCCAACCGTTCACAGTACGCAGCCTCTACGAAGTAGCGCGCATACACCGACTCGGCGATCAACTCCTCGTACAAGTTGGCAAAGTACCCGTCGGCACCGAGCTCAACATCAATCCGTTTGGCGAAGTCAGGCTTCGGCCTGCGAATCCCCGCTTCGAACTGGCCAATGTACGAACCGGAGCAGAACACTCGCTTGCCCAGCTCATCCTGCGAGACGCCCGCCGCTTCACGCCGACGCTTCAGTTCTCTCCCGAAGAACCTCCACCCACCCCGCGGTTGCCCCGACCAGTCACCCGGCCTATCAGCGTTGGCCAAAGCCAAACTCCCCTTCCCAACAAGCCCGTTGTTGGACCCACCCTTCTTCCCGAGCCTAGCCCCGAACCGGAACCCTGAGAGCGCACACAGCCCGCACAACCGAAGGGACCGTTCCGTGACGTACCGCAAGGGCGCATACGTCGTAGACACCCGTAGCGCCAAGTTCGCGCAGGTGATGGCCGACGGGGGGACCAACGTCTACGTAAGACCACCCCGGGGCGGTCTCGAGTGGGACGCACCGGCCGAGGCCCTGCGCCTGGCCACCCCCGCGGAGCGCGCCGCGGCCGGGGTACCCGAGGAGGGCCGGCCATGAACCACAGCTGCCCCCACCGCTCCGGCTGGACTCCCCTCGACGGCGGAGCCAGCCGCTGCAACGCTTGCGGCGTCGAGCGCTACAGCTCATACGCACCGCTCAGGCCGCCACCCGACAGCGCGCCCCAGGGCCCGGAGCGCCAAGACCCCGACACCGCCGCGGCCTTGTCCATCGCCGTCCTGGGTCCACGCTTCCTGGAAGCCCGCAGCCGGCTCCTCCGGCGCCCCCGCCGCCGCTGGGCCATGGCGGCCTGACATGAACTCGCTCCCCGGCCCCATGGGCACCGCCCCATCCCGCGGCCCCCTCTCCCACGACGAGATGACCGCGACCGAGCTCACCGAAGCCGACCTCCCCCGCATCGAGTCCGCGGTCCGCACCCAGCTGCGCGACTGCCGCCTGGAGCTGGGCCACAAGCGCTACGGCGCCCGTCCGCTCTGGCTCTACGGGACGCACCCGGAGACTCACTCCTGGGCCTGTGTGCTGTTCCGCGACGACGGTCTTACCACGCTCGTCTGGCAGGGCGGCCCACGCCGCCTCTGGGACGAGGCCGAGAACGTCATACGCCGCCCCTGATTGCGCCTTCATGCGATCTCGTCCACCCGTTCCGCTGAGTGGACCACGCCCTACAGCTCCGGTGCCACGGCCCCATACCCTCGCCTCGGCTGCACTGCCGATCGCCGCTACCGCGGGCGGTAGCGGCGATCAGCGGCCAGTTGTTCCCTTTGTTTCCCGCGCGCACTCCACGGCGTCGGCTGCCGATTCCCCACTTCAGGACCTGGAGCGAACCCCCACATGGCAACTCCCCTCACTGCAGACCAGCTTGTCGCCGCGTTACGCGCCGAAGGCGTCACCGTCGTCGAGACCGGCGACTGGCGCGAGCACAACCGCGCCGGGCACGGCGCCTGGGGCCCCGTCCACGGCGTGGTCGTCCACCACACCGTCACCAGGGGCACCGACTACTCCGTCAGGCTCTGCTACGACGGCTACGACGAGCTCCCCGGACCGCTCTGCCACGGCGTCATCGACAAGTCCGGCACCGTCCACATGGTGGGCAACGGCCGTGCCAACCACGCCGGGCGCGGTGACGGCGAGGTGCTCGGAGCCGTCATCCGGGAGGAGCCTCTGCCCCTGCCCACCGCCAATGACACCGACGGCAATGTGTACTTCTACGGCTTTGAGTGCATCAACCTGGGCGGCGGCGAAGACCCCTGGCCGGAAGCCCAGTTGGAGGCCATCGAACGCACCGCTGCCGCCATCTGCCGTGCGCACGGCTGGGCTTCGGGATCGGTGATCGGCCACCTGGAGTGGACGAACCAGAAGAACGACCCGCGCGGCTTCACCATGGACGACATGCGCGCCCGCACGGCGAAGCGGCTCGGCTCCGCGCCCCACCGGCCGTCCGGCTACCAGCCCTTCCCCGGCACCGACTTCTTCCACCACTCCCCCGACTCACCCATCGTCACCGCCATGGGGCGCCGGCTGGTCGCCGAGGGCTGCTCCGCGTACCGCGACGGCCCCGGCCCGCGGTGGACCGACGCCGACCGCGCGTCATACGCCCGCTGGCAGCGCAAGCTCGGCTACACCGGCAGCGAGGCCGACGGCTGGCCCGGCCGCACCAGTTGGGACGCGCTGAAGGTGCCGCGCCCCTGACCATAGAAGCCTGCGCCGCCGCAGGCTGGTCCGGAGGAACCAACCCGCGGCGGCGCTGCCCTCAGCTCCGGCTCGCTACATCACTTCACGGGACGCGAGCAGGCTCACCACACCCAGAGTCTGAACCATCCGTCGCCCTCATCTATACATTGGAATCCCGCAGCGTCACTTCCCAGCGCCTTGCCTGCGTACCAACAAGACTTGAAGCTGTGGTAGTAGCCGTAGTGGTGATAGTCCGCGCCCGTTGAGGAGGCAGCCGCCGTACCAGCCGTGGCGACGGCCCCTCCGAACAACAGCGCAGCAGTGATGCCTATGGCAGAAACTTTCCTTCGAATTGCAGACACACTCACTCCTTTCGACAGACCCGGGGCGACTTGGTTCCCCCGTCGCAGTGACGCTAGGGCATGGTGTGGCTATAGGTCTTGAAGAAATGCGTCGCCCACCGCAGGACGAAAACGCCGCAGGGCGGTCACCTCGTACCGAGGTGACCGCCCTGCCGAGCGTGTTGCCAGCGCCTACTGGTTGTACGGACCGTAGTCGTAGTCCTCCAGCGGAACCGCCTGGCCGGAGCCGGTGCCGAAGGGCGAGTAGTCGATGTCGTCGTAACCGACGGCCGAGTACATCGCGGCCTTCGCCTCCTCGGTGGGCTCGACCCGGATGTTGCGGTAGCGGGACAGGCCCGTACCGGCCGGGATGAGCTTACCGATGATGACGTTCTCCTTGAGGCCGATCAGGGAGTCCGACTTGGCGTTGATCGCCGCGTCGGTGAGCACCCGGGTCGTCTCCTGGAAGGACGCCGCCGACAGCCACGACTCGGTGGCGAGCGAGGCCTTGGTGATACCCATCAGCTGCGGACGGCCGGAGGCCGGGTGGCCGCCCTCCGTCACAACCCGACGGTTCTCGCCCTCGAAGCGCGAGCGCTCCACCAGCTCGCCCGGCAGCAGCTCCGCATCGCCGGACTCGATGATCGTCACCCGGCGGAGCATCTGCCGGATGATGATCTCGATGTGCTTGTCGTGGATCGACACACCCTGCGAGTTGTAGACCTTCTGGACCTCGCCGACCAGGTGCACCTGAACGGCGCGCTGGCCGAGGATGCGCAGCACGTCGTGCGGGTTGGTGGCACCCACCGTGAGCTTCTGGCCCACCTCGACGTGGTCGCCCTCGCCCACCAGCAGACGGGCTCGCTTGGAGATGCCGAAGGCGGTCTCGTCGGAGCCGTCGTCCGGGGTGACGACGATCTTCTTGGTCTTCTCGGTCTCCTCGATCCGGACCCGGCCGGCCGCCTCCGAGATCGGGGCGACACCCTTGGGCGTACGGGCCTCGAAGAGCTCGACGACACGGGGCAGACCCTGGGTGATGTCGTCACCGGCCACACCACCGGTGTGGAAGGTACGCATCGTCAGCTGGGTACCGGGCTCACCGATCGACTGGGCGGCGATGATGCCGACCGCCTCGCCGATGTCCACCAGCTTGCCGGTCGCCAGCGAGCGGCCGTAGCAGTAGGCACAGGTGCCGACCGCGGACTCGCAGGTGAGGACCGAGCGGGTCTTGACCGTCTCGACGCCATGGGCGACCAGCTGGTCGATGAGCACATCGCCGAGGTCGACATTGGCCGGGGCGATGACCTTGCCGTCGACGACCACGTCCTCGGCCAGCATCCGGGCGTAGACGCTGGTCTCGACGTCGTCGGCCTTGCGCAGCACGCCGTCCTCGCCCTTGGAGGCGATGCTCAGCTTGAGGCCGCGCTCGGTGCCGCAGTCCTCCTCGCGGATGATCACGTCCTGGGAGACGTCGACCAGACGACGGGTGAGGTAACCCGAGTCGGCGGTACGCAGGGCGGTGTCCGCGAGACCCTTACGGGCACCGTGGGTGGAGATGAAGTACTCCAGCACGGAGAGGCCCTCACGGAACGACGCCTTGATGGGCCGCGGGATGGTCTCGTTCTTCGCGTTCGACACCAGACCACGCATACCGGCGATCTGCCGCATCTGCATCATGTTTCCTCGGGCGCCCGAGTCAACCATCATGAAGATGGGGTTCGTCTTGGGGAAGTTCGCGTTCATCGCCTCGGCGACCTCGTTGGTCGCCTTGGTCCAGATCGCGATGAGCTCCTGGGTGCGCTCGTCCTTGGTGATCAGACCGCGCTCGTACTGCTTCTGGACCTTCTCGTCCTGCGCCTCGTAGCCCGCGACGATCGCCTTCTTGGCCTCGGGGACCACGACGTCGGAGATGGCCACGGTGACGCCGGAGCGGGTCGCCCAGTGGAAGCCGGCCGCCTTCAGGTTGTCGAGCGTCGCCGCCACGATGACCTTGGGGTAGCGCTCGGCGAGGTCGTTGACGATCTCGGAGAGCTGCTTCTTGCCCACCGAGTAGTCGACGAACGGGTAGTCCTCGGGCAGCAGCTCATTGAAGAGCGCGCGGCCCAGCGTGGTGCGCAGGCGGAACGAGTCGCCCGTCTGCCACTCCGGCTCCCCCTCCTCGGCGACCGGGGGAACCCAGCCGCGCGGCGGAACGGTGCCGATCGGGAAGCGGATGTCGACCTTCGCCTGGAGCGAGAGCTCCCGGGCGTCGAACGCCATGATCGCTTCGGCGACCGAGCCGAAGGACCGGCCCTCGCCGATGACCTTGCGCTCCTCCTCGTCGGTGGTGAGGAAGAACAGGCCGAGCACCATGTCCTGGGTCGGCATGGTGACCGGACGGCCGTCGGCCGGCTTGAGGATGTTGTTCGAGGACAGCATCAGGATGCGGGCCTCGGCCTGCGCCTCCGCGGAGAGCGGCAGGTGGACGGCCATCTGGTCACCGTCGAAGTCCGCGTTGAACGCGGTGCAGACGAGCGGGTGGATCTGGATGGCCTTGCCCTCGACCAGCTGCGGCTCGAAGGCCTGGATGCCGAGGCGGTGCAGGGTGGGCGCACGGTTCAGCAGCACCGGGTGCTCGGCGATGACCTCTTCGAGGACGTCGTACACCACGGTGCGGCCGCGCTCGACCATGCGCTTGGCGGACTTGATGTTCTGCGCGTGGTTCAGGTCGACCAGGCGCTTCATCACAAACGGCTTGAAGAGCTCCAGCGCCATGGCCTTGGGCAGACCGCACTGGTGCAGCTTGAGCTGCGGGCCGACGACGATGACCGAACGGGCCGAGTAGTCGACTCGCTTGCCGAGCAGGTTCTGGCGGAAGCGGCCCTGCTTGCCCTTGAGCATGTCGGACAGCGACTTCAGCGGACGGTTGCCGGGGCCCGTGACCGGGCGACCACGACGGCCGTTGTCGAAGAGCGCGTCCACGGCCTCCTGAAGCATGCGCTTCTCGTTGTTCACGATGATCTCGGGGGCACCGAGGTCAAGGAGTCGCTTGAGGCGGTTGTTGCGGTTGATGACGCGGCGGTACAGGTCGTTCAGGTCGGAGGTCGCGAAGCGGCCACCGTCCAGCTGCACCATCGGACGCAGGTCCGGCGGGATCACCGGGATGCAGTCCAGCACCATGCCGCTGGGGCTGTTACGGGTCTGCAGGAAGGCGGAGACGACCTTGAGGCGCTTGAGCGCACGGGTCTTCTTCTGGCCCTTGCCGGTCCGGATGATCTCGCGGAGGCGCTCGGCCTCCTCCTCCAGGTCGAAGGACTCCAGGCGCTTCTGCAGCGCGGCGGCGCCCATCGCACCCGAGAAGTAGGTGCCGAACCGGTCGCGCAGCTCGCGGTAGAGCAGCTCGTCGCCCTCGAGGTCCTGGACCTTGAGGTTCTTGAAGCGGTTCCAGACCTCGTCCAGGCGGTCGATCTCGCGCTGCGCGCGGTCGCGCAGCTGCTTCATCTCACGCTCGGCACCCTCGCGCACCTTGCGGCGCACATCGGCCTTGGCACCCTCGGCCTCGAGCTCGGCCAGGTCGGCCTCGAGCTTCTTGGCGCGGGCCTCCAGGTCGGCGTCGCGGCGCTGCTCGACCTGCTGGCGCTCGACGGAGACATGGGCCTCCAGCGAGGGCAGGTCGCGCGTGCGGCGCTCCTCGTCCACCCAGGTGATCATGTAGGCGGCGAAGTAGATGACCTTCTCGAGGTCCTTCGGGGCCAGGTCCAGCAGGTAGCCCAGGCGGGACGGAACGCCCTTGAAGTACCAGATGTGGGTGACGGGAGCGGCAAGCTCGATGTGGCCCATCCGCTCACGGCGCACCTTGGCGCGGGTGACCTCGACGCCACAGCGCTCACAGATGATGCCCTTGAAGCGGACACGCTTGTACTTGCCGCAGTAGCACTCCCAGTCCCGGGTGGGGCCGAAGATCTTCTCGCAGAAGAGCCCGTCCTTTTCCGGCTTCAGGGTGCGGTAGTTGATGGTCTCCGGCTTCTTGACCTCGCCGTGGGACCAGGTTCGGATGTCGTCCGCGGTCGCCAGGCCGATCCGCAGCTCGTCGAAGAAGTTGACGTCGAGCACTTGTCGTCAATCCCTCTTTCAGGGTTCGTGCCCTCTCGCGTGAGCGAGGTTATGGGCTCTACATCAGTGGTCTGAGGGTCCGGATGGGGGTCCCCCCATGCCCGTTCAGGGCTATGGGGGAGGTGGGGGGCTCTCTGGGGAAAGCCGCCCACCAGACCCGTCAGACCTCTTCGACGCTGCTCGGCTCGCGCCGGGACAGGTCGATACCGAGCTCCTCCGCCGCGCGGAAGACGTCCTCATCGGTGTCGCGCATCTCGATGGACATGCCGTCCGAGGACAGCACCTCCACGTTGAGGCACAGAGACTGCATCTCCTTGATGAGCACCTTGAAGGACTCGGGGATGCCGGGCTCGGGGATGTTCTCGCCCTTGACGATCGCCTCGTAGACCTTCACACGGCCGGTGACGTCGTCGGACTTGATGGTCAGCAGCTCCTGGAGGGCGTATGCGGCGCCATATGCCTCCAGCGCCCACACCTCCATCTCACCGAAGCGCTGGCCACCGAACTGAGCCTTACCACCCAGCGGCTGCTGGGTGATCATGGAGTACGGGCCGGTCGAGCGGGCGTGCAGCTTGTCGTCGACCAGGTGGTGCAGCTTGAGGATGTACATGTACCCGACCGAAATCGGGTCCGGGAACGGCTCGCCGGAGCGGCCGTCGAACATCCGGGCCTTGCCGGACGGGAGCACCATGCGCTCGCCGTCACGGTTGGGGATCGTGGACTCGAAGAGACCGGCGATCTCGTCCTCGCGGGCACCGTCGAAGACCGGGGTCGCGACATTGGTGCCCGGCGCGACCTCGTCGGCGCCGATCGCCTGCAGACGCTGCATCCACTCTTCGCTGCCCTCGACCTTCCAGCCACGGCTGGCCAGCCAGCCGAGGTGGATCTCGAGGACCTGGCCCGGGTTCATCCGGGACGGGACACCGAGCGGGTTGAGGATGATGTCGACCGGGGTGCCGTCCTCCAGGAACGGCATGTCCTCGACCGGCAGGATCTTGGAGATGACGCCCTTGTTGCCGTGCCGGCCGGCCAGCTTGTCACCGTCGGTGATCTTGCGCTTCTGGGCGACATAGACGCGGACCAGCTGGTTCACGCCCGGCGGCAGCTCGTCGCCCTCCTCGCGGTCGAACACGCGGACGCCGATGACCTTGCCGATCTCGCCGTGCGGGACCTTGAGCGAGGTGTCACGGACCTCACGGGCCTTCTCACCGAAGATCGCGCGGAGCAGGCGCTCCTCCGGGGTCAGCTCGGTCTCGCCCTTCGGGGTGACCTTGCCGACCAGGATGTCGCCGGCCACGACCTCGGCACCGATGCGGATGATGCCGCGCTCGTCGAGGTCGGCGAGGACCTCCTCGGAGACATTCGGGATGTCCCGGGTGATCTCCTCGGGGCCCAGCTTGGTGTCACGGGCGTCGACCTCGTGCTCCTCGATGTGGATCGAGGAGAGGACGTCGTCCTGGACGAGGCGCTGCGACAGGATGATCGCGTCCTCGTAGTTGTGGCCCTCCCACGGCATGAACGCCACGAGCAGGTTCTTGCCGAGCGCCATCTCGCCCTCGTCCGTGGACGGACCGTCGGCGAGCACCTGGCCGGTGACCACGCGGGCGCCCTCGTCCACGACGACCTTCTGGTTGAAGGAGGTGCCCTGGTTGGAGCGGGAGAACTTGGCGACCCGGTAGGTGTTGTACGTGCCGTCGTCGTTGGCGACGGTGACATAGTCCGCGGAGACCTCCTGGACCACACCGTCCTTCTCGGCCTTGATGACGTCACCGGCGTCGACCGCGCAGCGGTACTCCATGCCGGTGCCGACCAGCGGCGCCTCGGCCTTGATCAGCGGAACGGCCTGGCGCATCATGTTCGATCCCATGAGCGCGCGGTTGGCGTCGTCGTGCTCAAGGAACGGGATCATGGCGGTCGCGACCGACACCATCTGGCGCGGCGAGACGTCCATGTAGTCGACCTCGTCCGGGGCGACGTAGTCGATCTCGCCACCACGGCGGCGGACCAGCACCCGGGCCTCGGCGTACCGCAGGTCCTCGGTGAGCGGAGCGTTGGCCTGCGCGATGACGAAGCGGTCTTCCTCGTCGGCCGTCAGGTAGTTCACCTCGTCGGTGACCTGGCCGTCGACGACCTTGCGGTACGGGGTCTCGACGAAGCCGAAGGCGTTGACCCGGCCGTAGGAGGCGAGCGAGCCGATCAGACCGATGTTCGGGCCTTCCGGCGTCTCGATCGGGCACATGCGGCCGTAGTGCGACGGGTGAACGTCACGGACCTCGAAGCCGGCCCGCTCACGGGAGAGACCACCCGGGCCCAGCGCCGACAGCCGGCGCTTGTGGGTCAGACCCGACAGCGGGTTGGTCTGGTCCATGAACTGGGACAGCTGGCTGGTGCCGAAGAACTCCTTGATGGAGGCGACGACCGGCCGGATGTTGATCAGGGTCTGCGGCGTGATCGCCTCGACGTCCTGGGTGGTCATCCGCTCCCGGACGACGCGCTCCATACGGGCCAGACCGGTGCGGACCTGGTTCTGGATGAGCTCGCCGACATTGCGCAGACGACGGTTGCCGAAGTGGTCGATGTCATCGGTCTCGACGACGATCGAGGTGCCGTTCTCGCCGACCGTCTCGACCTCACCGGCGTGCAGCTTCACCAGGTACTTGATCGTCGCGATGACATCGTCGACGGTCAGCACACCGGCGTCGAGCGGGGCGTCCGCGCCCAGCTTCTTGTTGACCTTGTAGCGGCCGACCTTGGCCAGGTCGTAGCGCTTCGGGTTGAAGTAGAGGTTCTCCAACAGCGTCTGCGCGGCCTCACGGGTCGGCGGCTCGCCCGGACGCAGCTTGCGGTAGATGTCGAGCAGCGCGTCGTCCTGGCCCTGGGTGTGGTCCTTCTCCAGGGTGGCGCGCATCGACTCGTAGTCGCCGAACTCCTCGAGGATCTGCTCGGTCGTCCAACCGAGGGCCTTGAGCAGGACGGTCACGGACTGCTTGCGCTTGCGGTCGATGCGGACACCGACCATGTCGCGCTTGTCGACCTCCATCTCCAGCCAGGCACCCCGGGACGGGATGATCTTGGCGGTGAAGATGTCCTTGTCGGACGTCTTGTCGATGGAGGAATCGAAGTAGACACCGGGCGAGCGGACCAGCTGCGAGACCACGACACGCTCGGTGCCGTTGATGCAGAAGGTGCCCTTGGGCGTCATGAGCGGGAAGTCGCCCATGAAGACCGTCTGAGACTTGATCTCACCGGTCTCGTTGTTGGTGAACTCCGCGGTGACGAAGAGCGGAGCCGCGTATGTGAAGTCGCGCTCCTTGCACTCGTCGATGGAGTTCTTCGGCGGCTCGAAACGGTGGTCGCGGAAGGTCAGCGACATCGACCCGGAGAAGTCCTCGATCGGGGAGATCTCCTCGAAGATCTCCTCCAGACCGGACTTGGTGGGGACGTCCTGACCACTGTCCAGCGCAGCCTCGACGCGAGCCTTCCAGGCGGCATTGCCGAGCAGCCAGTCGAAGCTCTCGGTCTGCAGCGCAAGGAGGTTCGGAACCTCGAGGGGCTCCTTGATCTTCGCAAAAGAGATGCGCAGCGGGGCAGTGCTGGCGCCGTTGTTCGTATTGGCGGTCGAGGCGTTGCGCGAGGCGGCCAAGAGGGGGTCCTTCCGAGGGCTCGGACTCACTACGCGCGTACCGGCCCCACTCCGTGCGTACGGAGAGAAATCCCAGCTCAAGGGGGTTTCCATCAGTGTGCTCGGCAGTGGGCATGCCCCTGGTGACGGGCAGGGAGCAGCTAACAGGCAGCGCAAAGGGTCAGTGTAGCCACTTGGCCCACTGATGTCCAGAGCGGATTTCCCGAGACCGGTGCGATACCAATCTCTCCCTCCGGGATCCTGTTGTCCTCGCCGCCCAGCGCGCCCGGTGTCGTCCGGAAGCGCACGACGATACTTCCCTGTCTGTCGTCGATCCATGCCTCGGACGGTGGATCGAAGCGACTCCAGGAGTCACTGCGTCCTGAGAATTGCGCGCGGCGTGCCGTTCGTCAAGGCCCTCCGGCCGCCGGGCGGTGCCCGGAAGACCGTCTGGACCATCGCTGAACCCGCCGCTGGGGCGGGTGTGGCGGCCCGTCCGGACCACCCACCGCAGGGCAACGAAGATCACCATACTCGCCCCCGCCGACAGCGCCGCGCAGCCGTCCCGGGAACGCCCAAGGGCGACCACCCGCATGGGTGATCGCCCTTGAGTTGTCCGGCCGGGACCGCGGCGAACCGCGGCCCGGGCCGGCAGGTGTTACTTGACCTCGACGGAGGCGCCGGCGCCCTTGAGGGCCTCGGCGGCCTTCTCCGCGGCGTCCTTGGCGACCTTCTCGAGGACCGGCTTCGGGGTGCCGTCGACGAGGTCCTTGGCCTCCTTCAGACCCAGCGAGGTCAGCTCACGCACGACCTTGATGACCTGGATCTTCTTGTCACCGGCGGCGGTGAGGATGACGTCGAACTCGTCCTGCTCCTCGGCGGCCTCGGCGGCGGCGCCACCAGCGGCACCACCGGCGACGACGACCGGCGCGGCAGCGGCGGCGGTGACGTCGAACTTCTCCTCGAACTTCTTCACGAACTCGGAGAGCTCGATGAGGGTCATCTCTTCGAACTGCGCGAGCAGGTCATCCTGGCTGAGCTTCGCCATGATGGCGGTCCTTCCACTAAATCGGCTGGTGCCGGGTGTACATGTCGGCGGGCGTATGTTGGGCCCGCTGTGACCGGCGCCTCAGGCGGCGACGGTCAATGTGCGAGCCGAATTACTCGGCACCGCCCTGCTCGGCCTGCTTGGCGCGAAGCGCATCCACGGTGCGGACGAGCTTCGACGGCAGCGCCTGGAAGAGCGAGGCAGCCTGGGACTGCTTGCCCTTCATGGCACCGGCCAGCTTGC
Organism: Streptomyces xingningensis; assembly: GCF_054957865.1. NCBI lineage: Bacteria > Bacillati > Actinomycetota > Actinomycetes > Kitasatosporales > Streptomycetaceae > Streptomyces > Streptomyces xingningensis. Next base: position 105,300 of record NZ_JBDJPF010000012.1, on the reverse strand, counting down.
TGAGCAGAACCTCGCGGGACTCGAGGTCCGCAAGCTTCTTGATCTCATCGGCGGACAGCGCCTTGCCGTCAAGGACACCGCCCTTGATGATCAGGTTCGGGTTGTCCTTGGCGAAGTCGCGCAGACCCTTCGCCGACTCCACCGGGTCACCGGTGACGAAGGCGACCGCCGTCGGACCAGTGAACAGCTGGTCCTCGAGCGTGTCGATCCCGGCCTCACGAGCCGCGATCTTGGTCAGCGTGTTCTTCACCACGGCGTAGTCCGCGTTCTCACCGAGTGAACGGCGCAGCGTCTTGAGCTGCGCCACGGTGAGACCGCGGTACTCGGTCAGCACGGCGGCGTTGGAGCTGCGGAACTTGTCCGTCAGCTCGGCAACCGCGGCAGACTTGTCGGGCCTCGCCATGAGCCTCGGCCTCCTTCCGGGTGATTCGGACCGCTAGGGCGGAAGGGACCTGGGCAAAACGAAACGCCCCGGCGCGGGCGCTCGGGGCGTGACTCGACCTCATGGACTTGCCGTCCACCTGGGAGTTCAACCACAGTCACCTGCGCAGGTCGCCCGCAGCTAGCGGATCCTTCGGCCACCGCGCCTCCGAACGGAGACACGACAACGACCAGCGGTCTTTGGCTTCCCGGACACGATAGGCGAGCGACCTGCGGTCAGGCAAATCGGCCTCAGCCGGCCAGGCCGCTGTCGTCCGCTCCGGGGGTCTTCTTGTTCAGGCCCGCGCCCTTGAGCATCTTGAAGAGGTCCATGGTCTGGTCGGCAGGCGGGGCCTGCACATTGGCCTTGGCGCCGTAGTCGGTGTAGTCGACAGCCATCTTGAGCTTGCCCTTGGGGCTGTCAATACCCATGTTCATCTTCACCGGCAGGTCGTCGCTGTTGACCCAGAACTCGGTGTCATAGCCCTTGATGCCGCTCTTCTTGATGTTCTCGAGCAGCTTCTCGCGGTCCTTGGGGTCCATGACCTGGGCCGACTTATTGCCCTTGAGCATTTCGTCGACGGTCAGGGTGCCCTTGTAGTGCTGGGTCTGCACACCGTTGACCTTTTCCTCGCCCACCCGCTTGAGATTGGGCGAGTCCAGCAGCAGGGCCATCTGCTTGGCCGGGTCCTGGTTCATGTCGTCCATGCCCGGGGTCTTCATCTTCTGGAGCTCCGGATTACCGGATTCCTTGATGGCGGCCTGGGGGTCGAACTTCATCCACTTCTTGCCGCGCATCTCCTCGGGCATGTCCCCGGCGGACTTCTCCGGTATCTGCATATACACGATGCCGTCCACCATCAGCATGCGCGTCGCCCCGGGACCCCCCTTGCCGGAGAGCGCGGCGCCGCTCATCGTCAGATCCATGACCGACGGGCTCCAGCCCATGACGCCGTTCATCTCCATGTCGCCACCGGCCGCGGAGGCTTCGGCGGGCATGGACATCGTCATATGGACCTTGGCCGACTTCACATCGGCGGTCTTCTTGTAGGCGGCCTGAAGGGCCTGCGCCGGTGTGCGGTCGGCGGCGGCCTTGGAGTCGCTCTTGGACTCCTTCTTGTCGCCGCTGTCCGACGAACAGGCGGCGGCTCCCGCGAGAACCGCGACAGCCGAAAGTGCGATGCCGACGCGGCGGCTCGTGGACCTGGCCATGTCCCACCCCTTGGAGGTTTTCCGATATCGATCGTTCGCACGATAACCCAGAGGTCCGACAGTGACACCGGGGCACCCGGCAAGGGGAGCGTTAAAACGTTGAACACAGTCCGGCCCCGCACCCGGCAAGGGGTGCGGGGCCGGACTCACGCCCAGTGCGGGACCGGTCAGACGGCTGCCTGGTCTTCCTCGACCAGCAGGTTGCGGGTGCGGTTCGCGTCCAGCGCGATGCCGGGGCCCATCGTGGTGGTCAGGGTCGCCTTCTTGATGTAGCGGCCCTTCGCGGCGGACGGCTTGAGGCGGTTGATCTCCTCGAGCGCCGCGGCGTAGTTCTCCACCAGCTTGGTCTCGTCGAAGGAGACCTTGCCGATGATGAAGTGCAGGTTCGAGTGCTTGTCGACGCGGAACTCGATCTTGCCGCCCTTGATGTCCGTGACAGCCTTCGCCACGTCCGGGGTGACCGTGCCGGTCTTCGGGTTCGGCATCAGACCACGGGGACCGAGCACCCGGCCGAGGCGGCCGACCTTGCCCATGAGGTCCGGGGTGGCGACGACGGAGTCGAAGTCCAGACGGCCCTTGGCGACCTCGTCGATGAGCTCGTCGGCACCGACGATGTCGGCGCCCGCGGCACGCGCGGCCTCGGCACGGTCACCGGTCGCGAAGACCAGGACCCGGGCGGTCTTGCCGGTGCCGTGCGGAAGGTTCACGGTGCCACGGACCATCTGGTCGGCCTTGCGCGGGTCGACACCCAGGCGGAAGGCGACCTCGACGGTGCCGTCGAACTTGCTGGTGGAGGTCTCCTTGGCGAGACGGACGGCCTCGAGCGGCGCGTACAGCTTGTCCGCGACGATCTTGGCATCCGCAGCGCGGAGAGTCTTGCTGCGCTTCACTGCTGCTCCTCAGTAGCTATGGAGTCGTGGTGCGGGCCGGCGCCGGCCCTCCCACGGTGGTGCCTGACAGCGGGAACTCAGCCCGCCGCGTTGTCAGCCCTCGACCGTGATGCCCATGGAACGGGCGGTGCCAGCGATGATCTTGGACGCGGCGTCCAGGTCGTTGGCGTTCAGGTCGGGCATCTTGGTCGTGGCGATCTCGCGGACCTGCGCCTCGGTGATCTTGGCGACCTTGGTCTTGTGCGGCTCGCCGGAGCCCTTGTCCACACCGGCGGCCTTGAGGATCAGCTTCGCGGCCGGCGGGGTCTTGGTGACGAAGGTGAAGGAACGGTCCTCGTAGACCGTGATCTCCACCGGCACGACCATGCCACGCTGCGACTCGGTCGCGGCGTTGTAGGCCTTGCAGAACTCCATGATGTTGACGCCGTGCTGACCCAGCGCGGGGCCGACCGGCGGAGCCGGGTTGGCGGCACCGGCCTGGATCTGGAGCTTGATGAGCCCCGTGACCTTCTTCTTCTTGGGAGGCATTGCTCTCTCCGGGTCCTAGTGAGAGTTTTTTGCCCGCGACACACTGCGCGCAGGCATACCGCACCACGATAACGGGTAACGTGGCCGGGCCAAAAACCGAGAGGTCAGACCCGCCCATGGGGCGGATCTGACCTGGTCGGAAGCCGGGGGTCGTCCGGAAGATCAGTTCTTCTGGATCTGGTCGAAGCTCAGCTCGACCGGGGTCTCGCGACCGAAGATCTCGACGAGGCCCTTGACCTTCTTCGAGTCGGCGTTGATCTCGTTGATCGTGGCCTGCAGGGTGGCGAACGGGCCGTCGGTGACCGTGACCGAGTCGCCGACCTCGAAGTCCAGCACCTGGACCTCGACCTTGCGGCTGGGGGCGGGCTTGCCCTCGGCCTCGGCGGCCTCGCGGGCGGCCTTCTCCTCGGCCTCCGGGGCGAGCATCTTGACGATCTCGTCCAGGGTCAGCGGGTAGGGGTCGTAGGCGTTGCCGACGAAGCCGGTGACGCCCGGGGTGTTGCGGACGACGCCCCAGGACTCGTTCGTCAGGTCCATGCGCACCAGCACATAGCCGGGGAGCTTGTTCTGGCGGACGGTGCGGCGGTCGCCGTTCTTGATCTGGACGACCTCTTCCTGCGGCACCTCGGCCTGGAAGATGTAGTCCTCGACGTTCAGCGAGACGGCGCGCTGCTCGAGGTTGGTCTTCACACGGTTCTCGTAGCCCGCGTAGGTGTGGATGACGTACCACTCGCCGGGCAGCCCGCGCAGTTCCTCGCGGAGCGCCTCGACGGGATCGGCCGGCGCCTCGGCGGCAGCGGACTCCTCGGCCTCCGCCGCGGCGGCCTCCTCGTCGCTCTCGACGTGCAGTGCGGCCTCTTCGGCCGGCTCGCCGGCGGCGGCGTCCTCGGCATCGAGCTCATCGGCGCCGTCGGCGTTCTCGACGATCTCCTGCGAGGTGTCATCACCCTCGACCTCGGCCGAGGCAGCCGCGGCATCGACGTCGGCCGCCGCTGCCGACTCGACGGGCTCGGCGGCGTCGTTCAGGTTCGGGTCAGACACTGTGGCTGCTTCTTCCTGGCTTCAAGGGGTGGAACGTGCGAAAAAGACGGTCCTCCGGAAACCCTCCCGGGGGCGACCGCCTTGCTCGCGCGGGCGGGCTCAGCCGAAGACGTACTTGACGGCGTTGTTGAACCCATAGTCAATCACGGTCACCAGACCAATGACGATGACGACAAAAATGATCACCACGGTGGTGTACGTCGAGAGCTGGTTCCGAGTGGGCCAGACGACCTTGCGAAGCTCCGCGACAACCTGGCGGTAGAACAGCGCGAGACGGCCCAGCGGGCCCTTCTTGCCGCGCTTGCCACCGCGGCGGCCCTTCTTGACGGGCACCTCGTCCTCGGGACGACCGCTCTCAGGCGTCGCGGTGGAGCCAAGGGCTTCCGTCACTACGTCCTCACCTGAATCCGGGTCGTGGCCGTGCCGCGCCCGGTTGAGCCGCACGGCGGTGCATCAGTACGTACGCGCGCACGCACCCTGGTGATGATGCGTGTAGCAGGGCCGAAGGGACTTGAACCCCCAACCGCTGGTTTTGGAGACCAGTGCTCTACCAATTGAGCTACGACCCTTTGTGGTTCCCCCAACGTACCGCATCCGTCCGGACACATGTTGTGCTTGGAGCGGAGTCGCCTGTGAGGGGCCAACGACGCATGAGTGTACGTGCTTCGGAGCCCAGCGTCGAACAGACAAAGGCGCGGGCCCCCGCGAAGTCCCCGGAACCGGCTCCCGCTCAACTCGCGTGCCCCGTGCGTCCCGGGTCTGGGACCATGCCTGTATGACCGATGCCACTTCCCCCTTCCCCGCCGTCCAGGCTCCCACCGACCGCCGGGTCTCCGCCCGCATCGGGTCGATCTCCGAGTCCGCGACCCTCGCCGTGGATGCCAAGGCCAAGGCCCTCAAGGCCGCCGGGCGTCCGGTCATCGGCTTCGGCGCGGGTGAGCCGGACTTCCCCACCCCGGACTACATCGTCGAGGCCGCCGTCGACGCCTGCCGCGACCCCAGGAACCACCGCTACACCCCGGCCGGCGGCCTCCCCGAGCTCAAGGCCGCCATCGCCGCGAAGACGCTGCGCGACTCCGGCTACCAGGTCGAGGCCTCCCAGGTACTGGTCACCAACGGCGGCAAGCAGGCCATCTACGAGGCCTTCGCCGCGATCCTCGACCCGGGCGACGAGGTCATCGTCCCGGCCCCGTACTGGACCACCTACCCGGAGTCCATCCGCCTCGCCGGTGGCATCCCGGTGGAGGTCGTGGCGGACGAGACCACTGGCTACCGGGTCTCCGTCGAGCAGTTGGAGGCGGCCCGCACCGCGCGCACCAAGGTGCTGCTGTTCGTCTCGCCGTCCAACCCGACCGGCGCCGTCTATCCGCGCGCCCAGGTCGAGGAGATCGGCCGCTGGGCCGCCGAGCACGGGCTGTGGGTGCTGACGGACGAGATCTACGAGCATCTGGTGTACGGCGACGCACAGTTCAGCTCGATGCCGGTGGTGGTGCCGGAGCTGCGGGACCGGTGCATCGTGGTCAACGGCGTCGCCAAGACCTACGCCATGACCGGCTGGCGGGTGGGCTGGATCGTCGGCCCGCAGGACGTCGTCAAGGCCGCGACCAACCTCCAGTCGCACGCCACCTCCAACGTGAGCAACGTGGCCCAGCGCGCCGCGCTGGCCGCCGTCTCGGGTGATCTGAAGGCCGTCGAGGAGATGAAGGCCGCCTTCGACCGCCGCCGCCGCACGATCGTGCGCATGCTCAATGAGATCGACGGTGTGCTGTGTCCGGAGCCGGAGGGCGCGTTCTACGCCTACCCGTCCGTGAAGGCGCTCCTGGGCAAGGACATTCGCGGCAAGCGGCCCGCCTCCTCCGTGGAGCTGGCCGCGCTGATCCTGGAAGAGGTCGAGGTCGCGGTCGTCCCCGGGGAGGCGTTCGGCACGCCGGGCTATCTGCGGCTGTCCTATGCGCTGGGCGACGAGGACCTCGTCGAGGGCGTCTCCCGGATCCAGAAGCTGCTGGCCGAGGCGCGGGACTGATTCCCTGCCCGGTGGCGGGTCCCGGCCGTCGGCCGGGGCCCGTTTTTGCTTTCGGTCCACTCCCCGATCGTGGAAAGCGCCTTCCGCTTGTTACACCGGTGCGGCAGGATCTCGGGATGGAGAACGTTCGTGATGTCAGGGTCCTGCCGAAGGCTCATCTGCACCTGCACTTCACCGGGTCCATGCGCCCCTCGACCCTGCTCGAGCTGGCCGACAAGTACGGGGTGCACCTGCCCGAGGCCCTGAGCGGCGGTGAGCCGCCCCGGCTGCGGGCCACGGACGAGCGGGGCTGGTTCCGGTTCCAGCGGCTCTATGACATCGCGCGGTCGTGTCTGCGCTCTCCCGAGGACATCCAGCGGCTGGTGCGGGAAGCCGCCGAGGAGGACGTCCGGGACGGAGCCGGCTGGCTGGAGATCCAGGTCGACCCGACCTCGTACGCACCGCGGCTGGGCGGGCTGATTCCCGCGCTGGAGATCATCCTGGACGCGGTGGACCGCGCATCGCGGGACACCGGCCTCGGGATACGGGTGCTCGTCGCCGCCAACCGCATGAAGCATCCGCTGGACGCCCGCACCCTGGCCCGGCTCGCCGTGCGCTATGCCGACCGCGGGGTCATCGGCTTCGGGCTCTCCAACGACGAACGGCGCGGGCTCGCCCGCGACTTCGACCGCGCGTTCCAGATCGCGCGGGACGGGGGGCTGCTGGCCGCACCGCACGGTGGCGAGCTCGCGGGCCCGGGGAGCGTGCGGGACTGCCTGGACGACCTGCACGCCGGGCGGGTCGGGCATGGCGTACGGGCCGCCGAGGACCCGCGCCTGCTGCGCAAGCTCGCCGAGCGCGGGGTCGCCTGCGAGGTGTGCCCCGCGTCCAACGTGGCCCTCGGCGTCTACGAGAAGCCGGGCGACGTGCCGGTGCGGGTGCTGTACGAGGCCGGGGTGCCGATAGCGCTCGGTGCCGACGACCCGTTGCTCTTCGGCTCCCGCCTCGCCGCGCAGTACGAGCTGGTCCGCGAGCACCATGACTTCACGGACGGGGAGTTGGCGGAGCTGGCCAGGCAGTCGGTACGGGCGTCGCGGGCGCCGGAGGGGGTGCGGGGGCGGCTGCTGGCGGGCGTGGACGAGTGGCTCGCTACAGCGCCACGCCCACGGTGACCGGCTCGTTGACCAGGGTCACCCCGAAGGCCTCGCGCACCCCGTCGCGCACCTCGCGGGCGAGGGTGAGCAGGTCCTCGGTGGTGGCGCCGCCGCGGTTGGTGAGGGCGAGCGTGTGCTTGGTCGAGATGCGGGCCGCGCCGGGCCCGTAGCCCTTGGTGAAGCCCGCCTTGTCGATCAGCCAGGCGGCCGAGGTCTTCACCATGCCGTCGCCCGCGGGGAACGCGGGCGGCGTGACGTCCGGGCCGAGCCGGTCGGCCACCCGGGCCAGGAACGCGCCGTGCTCCGTCTTCGTGAGGACGGGGTTGGTGAAGAACGACCCGGCCGACCAGGTGTCGTGGTCCTCGGGGTCGAGGACCATGCCCTTGCCGGAACGCAGCTTGAGCACCGTCTCGCGGGCCGTCGCGGCCGGGACCCGGTCGCCCGCCTCGACGCCCAGGGCACGGGCCGTCTCCGGGTACTTGATGGGTGCGGAGAGGCCGCCGGCGTCCTCGAGGGCGAAGCGGACGCGCAGGACGACATGGCGGGTGGGGTCCTGCTTGAAGCGGCTGTGGCGGTAGGAGAAGGCGCAGTCGGCGTTGCGGATCGTCACGATCCGGTTGGTGCGACGGTCGTAGGCGACCACCTCGGTGATCGTCTGGGAGACGTCCTGGCCGTAGGCGCCGACGTTCTGGATCGGGGTGGCGCCGACGGAGCCGGGGATTCCGGCGAGGCACTCGATGCCGGCCAGTCCGGCCTCCGCCGTGCGGGCCACGGCGTCGGACCAGTTCTCGCCGGCGGCCAGTTCGAGGTGGGTGCCGGTCAGCTCGAAGCCGGTGGTGGCGATGCGCAGGGCGGTTCCCTCGAAGCCCTGGTCGGAGATGACCAGATTGCTGCCGCCGCCGATGATCAGCAGCGGAGTGCCGGCCGCGTCCGCTTCCCGTACGGCCGAGACCACCTCGTCGTCGGTGGTGGCCGTGATCAGGCGGGTTGCCGGGCCGCCGAGGCGGAAGGTGGTCAGGGGGGCGAGGGGGGCGTCGTGGAGTTCCTGCACGGGGCCCAGGGTACGGGGGGTGGTGAGCGGCCGTCGCGTTCGGTGGGTTTTCGACTCAGGCGATGGGGCCGGTGCGGTCCCAGCCCGGGGTGTGGACTTCCAGGGTCACCTCGGAGGCTTCGATCTCGCGGCCGCAGGTGCGGCAGCTCCAGGCGGCGGACAGCGGGTGGTCATCGCAGTGGTGGAAGGTGACGGGGGGCGTTTCCAGGAGCCACTTGTCACCCCAGACGACCAGGGCGCGGATGACCGGTGCCAGGTCCCGGCCGGCGTCGGTGAGGTGGTACTCGTGGCGTAGGGGGCGTTCGCTGTAGACACGGCGTTCCACCACGCCCGCCTCTTCCAGGGCGCGCAGGCGGGCGGTGAGGCGGTCCCGGGGGGCGCCGGTGTTGCGGGCGATGCGGTCGAAGCGGTGGTTGCCGTAGAAGAGCTCCCGCACGGCGAGCAGCGCCCATCTGTCGCCGACGACCTGCAGGGCGGCGGCGGCCGAACAGGGGCGACCGGGCAGTGGCTCCGGGGGGCGTGGCAGCGGTGTGGTCGAGGACACGGGGCCAGTTTCCCATAGAGGGTTGTGATTTCAAACTTACGGTCACTAGCCTCGCCGTTCGTGACCATAGTTGGAAAATCAAACCCTAGGGTGAGCAGTGGCAGCAAGGGCGTGCTGCCCGTTGTGTCCGCCGCGGTGTTCGTCTCCAATCTCGATCTCTTTATCGTCAATGTGGGCCTGCCCGCGATGAACCGGCACTTCCACGGCTCGACCCTGGCCTCGCTGTCCTGGGTCCTCAACGGGTACGCGATCGTCTTCGCGGCGCTGCTCGTGGTCGCCGGGCGGATCGCCGACCGCAGCGGGCACCGGCGGGTGTTCCTCCTCGGGCTCACCGTCTTCACGGTCGCCTCGGCCGGGTGCGCGATCGCGCCGGGGGTCGGTGTGCTGGTGGCGGCGCGCGCCGTGCAGGCGGTGGGGGCGGCGATGCTGATGCCGACCTCGCTGGCGCTGCTGCTCGCGGCGACACCGGCCGAGCGGCGGGGGAAGGCGGTGCGGGTATGGGCGTCCATCGGCGGCATCGCCGCCGGTCTGGGACCGGTGGTCGGCGGGCTGCTGGTGGAGGCGGACTGGCGGTGGATCTTCCTGGTCAATGTGCCGGTCGGGGTCGCGGGGGTGGCGGCCGGGCTGCGGATCCTGCCGCGGGTGCCCCGGAAGGAGACCGGGCCGCTGCCGGATCTGGTGGGCGCCGGCCTGCTGACGCTGGGCATAGCGGCGCTGGCCGTGGCGCTGGTGAAGGCCGATGCCTGGGGGTGGGGCTCGGTCCGGGTGATCGGTTTCCTGGTGGCGGCCGGGCTGCTGGTGGCGGGATTCCTCGTCCGGTCCGCCCGGCACCCGGCGCCGGTGGTCGAGCTCCCGCTGCTGCGGATCAGGACGTTCGCCGGGGCCAATGTGGCGGCGCTGCTCTTCACCGTCGGTTTCTCGGGCATGCTGCTGACGGCCGTGCTCTGGTGCCAGCAGGTCTGGCACTATTCGGCGCTGCGTACGGGGCTGGCGGTCGCGCCGGGCCCGCTGCTGGTGCCGCTGATCACCATGGGCAGCGGGCCGCTGGTGCGGCGGCTGGGAACCGGACGGCTGGCGGCTCTGGGCACCGTGGTGTTCGCCGCCGGGATCGCCTGGTGGCTCACGGCCGTTGACACCGCCCCCTCCTATGCGGCCGAGCTGCTGCCGGGCATGCTGCTCACCGGGGTCGGGGTGGGCCTGACCCTGCCGCCGCTGATCGGCGCCTCCGCCACCGCGCTGCCTCCCGAGCGCTTCGCGACCGGCTCGGCGGTCACCACGATGGCCCGGCAGGTCGGCGCGGTGCTGGGCGTCGCGGTGGTGGTGAGCGTGATGGGGACCCCGGGCAGCCCGCAGGCCACCCTGGACGCTTTCCGGCACACCTGGGGGGCAGTGATCGCCAGCACCCTGCTGACCACCCTCGCCACCGTCATGCTGCGGCGGCCCCGGCCCGTGGACGCTCCGCGCTGAGGTCCGCCACGGGCTCCTGGCGGACCGGGCGGCGGGGGATGAGCGCCGCGGCCACCGCGGCGGCGGCCACCGCGGCCGCGCCGATCCAGAGCGCGGGTGTTATTCCGTCCACGAAGGTCTTCGGTGAGCCGTATCCGCCCTGGGCCGAGAAGACCGAGCCGAGGATCGCCACGCCGAGGGAGCCGCCGACCTCGCGCAGTGCGCTGTTGGCGCCGGAGGCGATGCCCTGCTCGGCGGGGCGGACGCCGGCCATCACCAGGGCGGCGGCGGGCGCGAAGTAGAGCGCCATGCCGATGCCGCTGATGATCAGCGCGGGCAGTTGGGCCGGGTAGGAGACGTCCGGCGAGATCACCAGGGCATAGAGCGCCAGGCCGCAGGCCTGGAGGGTCAGGCCGGCGATCGCCACGACGCGGCCGCCGATCCGGTCGGAGAGATAGCCCGCGAGGGGGGCGACCAGCATCGGCATGCCCGTCCACGGGAGCATGCGCAGCCCCGCCTCGGTGGGCGAGTAGCCGAGGACCCACTGGAGGAACTGGCTGAGCAGGAAGATCGAGCCGAACATGCCGAGGAACATCAGGAGGCCGGCGGCATTGATGCCACTGAAGGCCCGGCTGCGGAAGAGCCTCATGGGGAGCATGGGGTTCTTGCCGCGGATGCCATGGTGGATGAAGCCGCCGATGAGGACGGCTCCGGCGATGAGGCCGGTGAGGACGCGGGCGCTGGTCCAGCCATGGGTGTTGACGTTCACCACGGCGAAGACGATGCCGAAGAGGCCGCCGCTGACCAGGAGGGTGCCGGGGACGTCCAGGCGGGCGCCGGGCATGGGGGCACCTCCCATGCCCTTAGGGCCATGGGGGAAGGACTCGGCCAGCCGGAAGCGGGCCAGCGGCAGCAGGAGCAGGCCGAGCGGGACGTTCAGCCAGAAGATCCAGTGCCAGGAGATGTGCTCGGTGAGGCTGCCGCCGATGAGCGGGCCGCTGGCGACGGCCAGGCCGTTGGCCGCGCCCCAGATGCCGAAGGCCATGCCGCGCCGGTGGGGCGGGGTGGCCGCGGTGAGCAGGGTGAGGCTCAGCGGTGTCATGATCGCGGCGCCCACGCCCTGGACGGCGCGGGCGGCGATGAGGCCGTCGATCCCGGTGGCCAGGGCAGCGGCGGCGGAGGATGCCGTGAAGATCGCGATGCCGATGGTGAAGAGCCTGCGGCGGCCGAAGCGGTCGCCCAGTGCGGCGCCGAACATCAGCAGGACGGCGAAGGTGAGGGTGTAGGCGCTGACGGTCCATTCGAGATCCTCGAGCGCTCCACCGAGGTCCTTGCGGATGGACGGACCGGCGGTGGTGACGACCAGGTTGTCGAGGGCCGCCATAAAGCCCGCGATGCTGCTGACTATCAGGGCCCAGACTGGCCTCTTGTGCACTGCTCCCCCTAGGTTTATTAGTTATTGATCACTAAGTTTGCTGGGCATGCGGAAGCCCGCTCACTTCGGCGGCTGGGACGATTCGTAGAAGCCGCCCCACACCCGGTGGTCGGCGGGAAAGCCCAGCGAGACAAGGGCGTTGACGAGCATCCCGTACGCCCAGAACTGCGTGCTCTCACCGGCGTCGGCGCCGAGCAGGAGGTGGGCCGAGTCCCATAGCTCCAGCCAGGTGGACCGGATCGCCCGGCCGAACTCCTGATCGCCCGAGGCCTCGGCCGACGCGACCGCGACAAAGATCTGCATCTGCATCATCAGCATGTCGCGGTCATCGGCGATCATCCGCTGGTACGCGGCCGCCATGGCATGCAGGGCCTCCTCGGGGGGTGCGTCCTGCGCGGCCCGCTCGAAGAGCCGTTGCACCTCCCGCATGCAGCGGTTGGCCGCCGCCAGGAAGATCGCCTGCTTGCCGGGGAAGAGCCGGAAGAGATACGGCTGTGAGACCCCCACCCGACGGGCGATCGCCTCGGTGGAGGTGCCGACGTAGCCACCCCGGGCGAACTCGGTGATCGCCGCCCGAATGACGCTCTCGCGCCGCTCCTCCGCACTCATCCTGACCATGGGAAGTAAGTTAGTGGTCGATTACTAACTTCGTCAAGGGAGAAAAGGGGCGCTATGCGCCCCCGGTCTCAGGCGAGCCCGACCACGGCCCGGGACATGCCGAGCACCTTCTGTCCCGCGCTCATGACCACCAGGTCGACCCGGACCTTACGGTCCTCCAGCTTGGCCGCGACCTTGGCGCTGACCTCGACGACCGCGCCACGGTCGTCATCGGGCACGACGACCGGTTTGGTGAAGCGCACCCCGTACTCGGTCACCGCCGCCGGGTCGCCGGCCCAGTCGGTCACCACGCGGATCGCCTCGGCCATGGTGAACATGCCGTGCGCGATCACGTCCGGCAGACCGACCTCCTTGGCGAACTTCTCGTTCCAGTGGATCGGATTGAAGTCGCCCGAGGCGCCCGCGTAGCGCACCAGGGTCGCGCGGGTCACCGGGAACGCCTGCGCGGGCAGCTCGGTGCCGACCTCGACGTCGTCGTACGAAACCCGGGCAGCCATCACGCCTCCTCGGCGGCGCGCGCCACCAGCATCGTATGGACGGTCACCACATGTCCGCCGTCCTGGTCGTGGACCTCGCCACGGACCGTCAGTACATCATTGCCCGCCATCGACCTGACCGTCTCGATGGTGGAGGTGACGGCCAGCCGGTCGCCGGCGCGGACCGGGCGGGTGTAGGCGAACTTCTGGTCGCCATGGACCACGCGGCTGTAGTCCAGCCCCAGCTGCGGGTCCTGGATCACCTGCCCGGCGGCCCGGTAGGTGATCGCGAACACAAAGGTCGGCGGAGCGATCACATCGGCGTGGCCGAGCGCCCGGGCGGCCTCGGGGTCGGTGTACGCCGGATTCATATCGCCGATGGCCTCGGCAAATTCGCGGATCTTCTCCCGGCCGACCTCATAGGCCGGGCCGGCCGGATACGTGCGTCCGACGAAGGACTGGTCGAGCCCCATCGGCACCTCCTGGAGGGGATACGCCATGAGGCCGCCCCCAGGAATTGGGGACGGCCTCATGAACGAGACGTGCGCTATCGCGTTTCGCGGTGCGCGGTGTGCGCGTTGCAACGCGGGCAGTGCTTCTTCATCTCAAGACGGTCCGGGTCATTGCGCCGGTTCTTCTTGGTGATGTAGTTCCGCTCCTTGCACTCCACGCAGGCCAGCGTGATCTTTGGGCGGACGTCGGTGGCAGCCACGTGAGTGCTCCTTGACGGATGGACGGATTAACGCAGAAAAGAGTAGCCGATCGGAGGACCGACCCCGCAATCGGCTACTGTGTGTAGCGGTGACCGGACTTGAACCGGTGACACAGCGATTATGAGCCGCTTGCTCTACCGACTGAGCTACACCGCTGTGATGCGGGAGAACTCCCCGCCCGAAGACGAGGAAACCTCTCACACCAGAGCCCCAAAACGGAATCGAACCGTTGACCTTCTCCTTACCATGGAGACGCTCTGCCGACTGAGCTATTGGGGCGAGCGAGGAAGACATTACACGCTCCGCGGCCGAAGGTGAAATCCGTATGGCCGCACCCCTCACCAGGGCTTCCTCGGCCGTCCCGAGGGCCACACCAGTACGACTATTCCCCGCTCGTCGTCGGCTTGCACGAACCCGCTCGGTGCTCGGCCTAGGCTCGGACCACGCTGCGTGAATGCCTGCCCCGGCCCCGTAGGGAGCGCAATGCCCGACAATCAGCCGCAGCCCGCGAGAAACCCCGATGGCGACGCCTCGTCCCCGGCCAGTGGCCCCTCCGGCGGCGGACCCGGCGAGAACCCCCTGCTGCTGTGCGGCGCCCACCTCGCGGACGGCCGCACGGTGGACGTACGGATCAGCGGCGGGCGCATCGAGGCCGTCGGCACCACCGGCAGCCTGGCCCCCGGGGTGCGCTGTGACCTCGCCGGCTATCTGCTGCTGCCCGCCCCCGCCGAACCGCACGCGCACTGCGACACCGCGCTGACCGCCGACCTCGGCGGGCCGGTCCCCTTCGGGCCGGAGGACGTGCTGCGCCGGACCACCGAGGCCGCCCTGCTGCAACTCGGCCATGGCGCAACCGCGTTGCGCTCCCATGTGCGGATCGGCGATGTACAGGGGCTGCGCTCGCTGGAGGCCGTGCTGCAGGCCCGCCGGGCGCTGCGCGAGCTCACCGACCTCACCGCGGTCGCGGTCCCCCGGCTGCTCACCGGGACCGCCGGGGCCGATGAACTGGCCATGCTGCGGGACGCGGTGAAGATGGGCGCGACGGCCGTCGGCGGCTGCCCGGACCTGGACCCCGACCCGACCGGCTATGCGGAGGCCGTCCTGGAGGTCGCCGCCGAGCACGGGTGCGCGGTCGACCTGCACACGGACGGCGACGACCCCGCCCGGCTGGCCCGGCTCGCCGCGATGGCCGGCGGGCTGCGCCCGGGCGTCACCCTGGGCCCCTGCGGCGGGCTGGGACGGCTGCCGCACGAGCTCGCGGTACGGGCCGCCGAACAGCTCGCGGCCGCCGGGGTGACGGTGGTGTGCCTGCCCCAGGGCGACTGCGGCGCCGGCCGGTACGGCGTCTCGCGCTGCGCGCCGGTGCGCCTGCTGCGGGCGGCTGGGGTGCGGGTGGCGGCGGGCAGCGGGGCGGTGCGCGATGCGGCCAACCCGGTGGGCCGCGGCGATCCGCTGGAGGCCGCCTTTCTGCTGGCCTCGCACGGCGAGCTCGGTCCGGAGCAGGCCTACGAGGCGGTGAGCGGGCGGGCGCGGGCGGCGATGGGGCTGGCCGAGGTGCGGATCGAGGCCGGGTTCCCGGCGGAGCTGCTGGCCGTGCGGGGCGGCGGGATCGCGGGGGCCCTGTCGCTCGGGTACAGCCGGCTGGTGGTGCACCGGGGACGGGTGGTGGCGCGTACCAGCGCGGTGCGCGAGTACCGCCAGGTGCCCGGCTCGGTGGCGCTGGACCTGCCCCGGCAGGCGCCGCGCGGCACCGACCCATCGGCCACGCCCTGACCTCCGGTTCGGCGTTACGGTCGGATCATGCGCATTGTCATCGCTGGTGGACATGGTCAGATCGCGCTGCGGCTGGAGCGGTTGCTCGCCGGGCGCGGTGACGAGGTGGCGGGTGTCATCCGCCGTCCCGAACAGGCGGGCGACCTGCTCGCGGCGGGCGCCGAACCGGTCGTGTGCGACCTGGAGTCGGCATCGGCCGGGGATCTGGCCCGGCATCTGGACGGCGCCGACGCCGCCGTGTTCGCGGCCGGGGCGGGCCCGGGCAGCGGCATCGAACGCAAGGACACCGTGGACCGCGGTGCGGCCGCGCTGTTCGCCGACGCGGTCGAGGCCGCCGGGGTGCGGCGCCTGATCGTGGTCTCGGCCATGGGGGCCGACCACGAGCCCCCGGCGGGCACGGATCCGGTCTTCGCGGCTTATCTCAAGGCGAAGGGCGCCGCGGACGCCGATGTACGCGCCCGGGCGGGCCTGGACTGGACGATCCTGCGGCCCGGCCGCCTCACCAACGACCCCGGCACCGGGCGGGTGCGGCTGGCAGAGTCCACCGGACGCGGCGCGGTGACCCGTGACGACGTGGCGGCGGTGCTGGTGGAACTGCTGGACGAACCGCGCTCGGCGGGCCGCACCCTGGAGCTGATCGGCGGTGCGACACCGGTGCCGGAGGCGGTGCGGGCGGCCGTCCACGCCTCGTCCTGATCTTGAGTCGGGCGGCCGCTGAGCGGTCTCGGGGAAGAGCCCAAGCCGGAGCCGGTGGATACTGTGAAGGTGGGCTCACGACCCGATCTCTCCGGCTCACGGTCCCGAACCGGGCCGCGGTCCGGCACGGAGCCCGGCAGCCGCGGACCCGATGTGGTTCGGAGGGGCCATGCGCCGAAGGCGTCGCAATCCGTCTGACACCGACACGTTGCTCGCCACACTTGGGCGATTGACCACCCAGGCCCTGGAGAAGACCGAGGTGCAGCGGGCCCGGGTGGAACTGGCCGAGGCTTTGCAACGGGGGCTGCTGCCGTCCACGCTGCCGACGGTGCCGGGGCTGCGGACCGCGGCCCGGTACGCACCCGCCCGCAACGGGCTCGACATCGGCGGGGACTGGTACGACGGATTCCGGATGGCCGACGGGACACTCGGCTTCTCCATCGGCGATGTCCAGGGCCACGATGTGGAGGCAGCGGCCCTCATGGGCCAGATCCGCATCGCCATGCGCGCGGTGGCCACCGCCACCGACGACCCCGGCGAGATGCTGAGCCGCGCCAACGACCTGCTGCTCTCCATGGACTGCGAGCTCTTCGCCACCTGCAGCTTTCTCCGGTTCAACCCCGCCACCCGGGAGCTGCTCCACGCCCGCGCCGGGCATGTCCCGGCGATCTGGGCGAAGGCCGACGGCCACGGGGGTATCGGCCAGGAGCCCGGCGGTCTGCCGCTCGGCGTGGCACCGGGTGCGGAGTATCCGGTGAGCAAGCGGCAACTGACCAGCCCCGAGGTGCTGGTGCTGCTCACCGACGGGGTGGTCGAAGGGCCGTCCTTCCCGATCGAGGCCGGTCTCGAGGAGGTGGCGCAGCTGGTGCGCGACGGCGTCCGCACCGAGCCCGACGAGCTTGCCGCCGAGGTGATCAAGGTGGCCGACCTCACCGGCCACACGGACGACGCCGCAGTCCTCGTCCTACGCCACGAGACGCCGACCGACCCGGCCGGATGAGCCGGATGAGCCGGATGACGGGATGTCCCCGGCACCGCGTGTCACAGCCGGCCCCGGAGCGGGAAAGTTGTCTGATGCTGCTGTGGCGCGCACCGACAAGCCCTGGCGTCTCACCACAGCGGGCACGCGGATCCTCCTTGTAGCCGCCGCCTACTACGCGGCCGGTCTGCTCGGCGGATTGGCACGGCTGGTGGCGGTGGGAGGCCTGGCGATCACACCCCTGTGGCCGGCCAGCGGCATCGCACTGTTCTCGCTGATCGCCCTGGGACCGGAGATCTGGCCGGGCATCACGCTGGGCTCATTCCTCTTCAACGTGTCGACCGCACCCTTCCACCCCTCCGCCATCGGGATCGCCGTCGGCAACACTCTCGCCCCGGTCTGCGCCTATCTGCTGCTGCGGCGGGTGGGCTTCCGGCCCGAGCTGGACCGGTTGAAAGACGGGCTGGCACTGGTCTTCTTCGCCCTCGCCGGGACGCTGATCAGCGCGACATTGGCGATCGGTTCGCTGGCCGCCTCCAGACTGCTGCCCGAGAGCAGCCTCCTGACCATCTGGTCGTTCTGGACGACCGGGGACGCCATGGGCGTACTCCTGGTCACCCCGGTGCTGCTGCTCCTCCGCCAGGCCCGGCTGCCCCGGGAGGCCTCCGCACTGCGCTGGCTGGAGGCGATCACCCTGCTGGCGGGCACCGCCGCCCTGACACTGACGATCACCAGAACCACCCTCCATCTGCTGTTCCTTGTCTTCCCGCTGCTGATCTGGGGTGCGCTGCGATTCCAGCTCGCAGGGGCGGCCCCCTGCGCCCTGCTGATCTCCGTGCTCACCACGCCCGCCGCCGTCCACCGCACCGGACCATTCGCCGGCCACGGCCTGCCCGCCATCATGTTTGTGCTTCAACTCTTCAATGGCACAACCGCGTTGACCGCCCTGCTGCTGGCCACGGTGATCACCGAACGGAACAACACCCACCACAAGCTCCAGGACGTGTGCAAGACCCTGACCGAGGTCGTGGCCCGCCTGAGCCCGGGAATGGGGCCCCGGTAGCTCAGGGGCTCCCACCCGGCGGTGCACGCCGATGCGGGAGCCGGCCGAACGGCCTCATGATCTTCACCACACGGCAGCCGCGGGCCGACTCGATCAGGGCCGTCACGCCCGCTCAGGCTTCACACAAGAAGCCCCTGAACTGCGTTTCCGCAGATCAGGGGCTTCTTCATGCGTGTGGCGGCGCCAGGATTCGAACCTGGGTAGGCTAAGCCGACGGATTTACAGACTCCTCGCGATCAGACAGGCACACCCCTGCCGACCTGGCCCTTTGCGTGAAGGGCGCACGGGTGGCGCATCTGTGGTCCGCGTATGGTCCTGATCTTGGGCCGAATGGCCAGCAGACGGCAGCGGAGTGCGCCGGCGGAGCCGTCATTTGTTAGCCATCGAAAGCCAATGCGCGACCCTGCGTACGGTCTCCTCATCAACCCCGGCAGCAAGCTGACCAACGGCGCGTGCGTCGTCGTCCTCCAGACCCGTAGACAGAGACCGCGCCAGTGCGACCTCCAAGACGCTGTGGCGCCGCTCCCGCAACCGTTCCTCACGCGCGCTGACAGTGGCTTGCTTCTGCGCTGTGAACGCTGGCCCTCGCATGCTGCCTGGAGGGGCAGCGATCGCCTCAAGGCGCTGCCAATCGGAGCCATCGCCGGACGGCCCCCATACCTCAGCAACGGGAGCCTCACCACGGGACTGCGCGGTCTGGATCATCGCCGCCACCGCGTAGTCAACCGGTTCCCGCGTAGTCGATTCAGCGGCGACTTTCCACCCCGTCCCGGGCTTGTAAATCGCCGCGACGTATCGCGGAGTGCCGGAGGGGGAGAACGGCTCCCTCGCGCCTGAGCTCATGGGCTCACACCTCCCTGTTGCAGGGGAACTTAATGCTCAGCGTACCCACCTTTTCTGACAGGGCGTCAGATTTGCTGGCTGGGCGGAAGCAGGAGGTCACGCTCGGGGTGCTGCTCACCTGTCACGTTGCCGCTGACTCCGAGATCTTTCCGGGCAGCATCATGAAAGACGTTGATCGCGCGGAACACCTCTCGGTTGAGTCCGCGCCAATCCTCCAAAGTGCCCGTGACTCTGCCGAGGGCGCGCCAGTCAACCTTGAGCGTCAGGGCGTTGAGTTCGTGGGCCGCTTCGATGACGTCGTCCCCGCCCAGCAACATGATCCGTTCGAAGGCCCGACCGCGTATCCGAGCGGCCTCCGCCATGTCCGCAGTGATCTGTGACTCGCTGCGCTGGCTCTCCCGGAGCCCTTTGCGAAGCTCGTAGAGCTCCACGGCGAGAAAGACGCCGGCCCTGATCCTGTCGACATAACCCGCGTACGCGTCAAGCTTCTTGTCGTCCCAGCGTGTCAGCAGCTCATGCTGCTTGCGGCTCCGCTCCGAGAGGGCGTTGGTCAGGTGCGTTGTGAGCCCACCGAGTATCACAGCAGAGATCGTTACCAGCTGTTCGGTTGCCCCCACCTGGTCCCCCCAGAGACTCACTCCTAAAGATGACTTGAGGAATGTTAGGAGTAAGCCGTAGTCGGCGGCGCCTCCGCTTTCGGACGTGTTCACGATGGTCGACACGATGCCGAGCATGCACCCCTGTGCCTCAACACCCAGTCTGCGTACGGTGTCACTTGGAGCAGCAACATGGGACGGAGGCGATGACAGTGAAGGGCGCATGCCCGCGCTGTGGTGCCGTACGGGATGACCCGTGGCATCCATGTCGGAAGTGCGGGCCGTGGTTTCTCCGCTTCGGCTGTGACGCGATGACGCCTGAGAGGTGATCGACCCGGTGAACAACCTCGCTGCGGAGGCCGCGGTGTCCGCTGGCCGCTGGTACGTGCGTCATGCCCCTGGCTCGCTCGGAAAGGCGCCGCTCGCTGCTGAGTATCTAAACGCTCACCTGCGGGACCATCCGCGCCGGCGAGTCGTCCGGTCTCGATCCGGGGCCAAGCTCCACGTTGATACATGGGACCTTATCCAGCGCTACATCTACATGTTCGGGGTGTGGGAGCCGCACATGACGCGCTGGCTTCGGAATCGACTCCGGCCCGGAGACACATTCGTTGATGTCGGAGCGAACATCGGATACTTCAGCGTGCTCGCATCACAACTCGTCGGCGACGGCGGCCGAGTGGTTGCGATCGAAGCGTCGCCGGTTTTTCACGAAAAGCTCTTGGAGCAGGTTCGACTAAACGACTGTGGAAACATCCGCGCGGTGAACACCGCGGTGTCGAGCGGGCGGGAGAAGCTGACGTTCGCCCTCGCCAGTTCCCACAACATGGGAGCCAACAGCATGGTCCCTTATGACGGGCTGGCAGAGTCGAGCTTCTCGATCGAGGCCCAACCGTTGTCGGAGCTGCTGAGCCCTGCAGAGGTCGCCAGCGTACGGGTTATCAAGGTTGACGTAGAAGGTGCAGAGGGAGCGGTCATACGAGGCATGGCATCCCTGCTCGACAAGCTCCGGCCGGATGCCGAAGTCACTGTGGAGGTGACGCCCGACCGAATGGCGAAACTAGGTGACTCGGTTGATGAGCTGTTGTCCGTGATGGGAGCGCATGGATTTCACACGTATCGACTCCTTAATGACTATTCAGCAGAGAGTTACCCGGCGGCGCTGCGCCACACCTCCTCCGCGCCGGAGCGCTTGCGTGGCCCGATCGCCTCAGAGAGTGATCTGGTTTTTTCTCGCATTGATGCCGAACGTCTTAGGTAGAGCATGTCGCAGATATCTGCTAATGGCCTTATGGTCAACAACAAAATGAGCCCCCTGGTCAACAACGGGAACACCGGATTTACGCTGCCTCGGGGGGCGACGGGCTTCTTCCGGCCGAAGGACGGCCCGCTCCCGCAGACTGACCTTCGGGCGTTCCGTGCCGCTCTGCATGCCGCTGCTCGCGTCGCCGGAGGCACAGCGGGTGAAGTGGAGGAACAGGTATACCCCCGGACGTTCCACACCGCAACGGTCATCGAACGCGCAGGTGAGAAGCTCGTTCTGTGCCACGCTCATCATCCCTGGATCGCCTTCACACCGAAACGTCAGCATTGGTACGGAGAGGAGTTCCTTGCTCCACCGGTCTGGGCTCGGACCTTCACCGAGGCGGGCTTCGTGGTCCTCAGCAGTGAGCAACTCGCCACACCGCTCTCCGACCTGAACACCTCAGCGCTCACCGAGGGCGAATGGCGTGAGGTCCGCTTCTACGGCATCACCACGTTGAGTGGAGTCCTATTCAACGCATGGGACTGACGAACAAGTAGAGCTGTTAAATGCCAAGGTTAGAGGTTTGGCAGACAAGAATACCCCCGGCTACGCTGCAAGTGGCCGTTGAACACGGCAGAGTTGCAGAGTGCCGGGGGTATATGGCAGGTGAGATTGACCTTATGAGTGTGCCTCGCGAAGGTGGCATCCCATGAGCTCTGTGCATTCGACAGCCATGTCGATTTTGCCCTGGTTGAACGCGTCTTTGTAGTCACCCTTGATACGGGTGCACTCGTCGCACCGTTCGGCGGCCTTGCGTACCTCGTCTGGCGTGGCCAGCCTGAGGTCTTCGGGTCGGCGGGACCATTCCGTGCCGCCGTTGATCGGGCGTAGATGCTGCAGCCCGGCCAACAGGTCCATGACCTGACCAACCCTTCCGGTAAGCAAATCCACGACGAAGGTGCCCGTCGGGTGCTCGAATGCTGTCATGATGCGTTCCACCTCCGTGGTGATGTCGATACCTCCGTGTTGGAGCTCCTCCCGTGCCGACAGAGTCAGGCGTGCACCGCGGCTGTGTGCGACGCGCAGCACGTCACGCAGTGATTCGACTACCCGCGCGAGAGCGAATCGGAGTTGGCCGCTTTCCGCACCGGAGTCGGCGAGCACGGCCTTGGCGCCCGTGAGTACTTCCACACCGTTGCGTGTTTGCGCTGCTTCGATCTCATCTGCGATGCGAGCCAATACTCCACCGCTGTTCCTCGCGCTTAGAAAGCACGGTTTACCTTCGGGTGACTCCCACGGCAGGATTCGCGCAATGAGTTTGTCGCTCATCGGTCCTCCTCAAAGTGCATGCTGTGAATGCGAGTTGTGAATACCGCCTCGGTGCGGTCACCGGCGAGAGTCAGCAAAGCGGCTTCCACGATGCGGCCCGTGGTGTCGGTCGAGATGCGCTCGACAGCCAATACCGGGGTATTCGTCCGCAGGATCTTGACTTCCTCACGGGTCGGTGGCCTGCTGGTGATGCGATCGACGGTGGACACCACATGCACTCCGGCTGCGGCAAGTAAGTGCCGGATGTCGTCGCCCCACGGGGAGAGCTCTTTTGCCCGATGAATTCTGCCTCTTGAGAGGAAATTCGTCAGAAGCTCGCTCTTTTGAGCCACGCTGTGGGGCACATATACACGAGCCAGGCTCACCGTGAAATACCCCTCGTCGCAGATGAAGCGCCACTCCGTCAAGGGACTGCCGGGCTCGACTCGTAGGAGCGAGGCAATAGCGGTGGTCGCCTCAACTTCTTTGTTGCTCACCCTGACGTTCAACATGACTCTCGTCGAGGCCTGTTGACCGGACCTGAGCCGGGCTTCGTGGTATCTCGCGCGTTCCCGGGATCGGCGAACGAAGGTCCCTTTGCCCTGGAACCGCTCGATCAGCCCCTCGGCCTGGAGCTGTTCCAGCGCCACCCTCATCGTGGGCACACTGACGCTGTATTGTTCTGCGAGTTTCGACTCCGCGGGTAGCTTGGCACCCGCCGCCCAAATACCCGATTCAATGCGCTGCCGAAGGTCGTCCGCGATGGTCTGGTAGTGCACCATAGTGGTTGATCAACCCTCCTTACGGTCGCAGTGATGATTGCTTCGATGGCATGGGCATTGGCACCGTTTGGGCTCTGTGCACGCGGAGTGCTCACCCAGGACACAGGGGAAAGACCGACTCGGCGCAGCGGTGTCAGGGCGCTGCGACATCAATGCACCCCTGTGACGGGCCAGGCGGATCATTGCGCTCCTGACCAGCCAGCACGTATGGCCGAACGAGCGCGATGTTCTCGTCGAAGTGGGGGTGTTCCGGGAACGGCAGAGCCGGCTTCCGCCGATAAGCGGGCGGTGGAGTCGGCCGGATAGCTACCTCGATGTCCAGGAGCCTCACGGGAGTGCACCGGCGGTGACGTCCCGGAGAGGGCATGAAGTGCCGCCCTGCCCACGCGGCAGCTCGGCGGATGAGGTGGAACAAGCTGATCAACTCCTCACGGCTGATGACCGTGGCCTCGGACAGCGTCGGCTGTCCCGGGGGGTTCTTTGTTGACGGCGGCCCATGCCAAGCGGCCGCTCCTGCTGCCGATGGAGATCCCCCACCAGTCCGCTGCGGCGAGAGCTGCTAAGAACTCGCGCCATGAGTCGGTGGGGACCTGGTCCGGAACCTCCGTCTCGATGCTCGTGTGGGTGTCGTGATCCGTCACCCGAGGGGTGAGGCCGATGGCGGCCAAGCGCGCGGCGATGTTGTTGACTCGTGCTTCGGGCGAGGACACAACGCGTTCCTCCGTCGCCGTGGGATCGCTGACTGACCATCGGCCACCTAGATCAAAAGTTAGGCGCCTAGCTCTAGTCTAGGCGCCCAGACTAGAGCTAGGGGCCTAGATTTTCCATATGCGTGAGCAGCCGCCACACCTTCGCTTCGCTGACCTGCTTCGGAAGCGCATTGAGAGCCAGGAATGGATGCCGGGCGACCGCCTGCCCTCCCGCGCGCAGCTGGCGCAGGAGTGCGGCGTGACCGAAGGGGTGGTCCGCCGGGCTCAGGAAGCGCTCATCGAGCAAGGCGTTCTGGCGGGCCGCGCCGGTTCGGGGACCTATGTCGCGGAGGCGCGGGAGCGCGTGCGCTTGTTGCGCTCGCCGGATCGGGAGCGCGCCGAGGGCTCACCGTTTCACGCAGACATGGCGGTGCTCGGAAGGCGGGCAACCTGGGAGAGCCGTACGGATGGGATGACACCTGCGCCACCGGAGATCGCCACGCGCCTCGGCATCTCTACGGGTGACTACTGTGTGCGGACTTCGTACGAGTTCTTGGCCGACGGTAAACCGGTGCAGCTGCTGACGAGTTGGGAGCCATACGGCATCACCGCCGGCTCTCTGGTGGTGCTGCCCGAAGCTGGCCCGTTGGCCGGTCAGGGGGTGGTCCGCCGCATGGCGGAGATCGGCATCACGGTCAGCCGGGCCGAGGAGAGGCCCGAAGCAGGGCATGCGAATGCCGAGGAGGCGAACCTCCTCGGCGTTCAGCGCGGCGCCTTGGTCGTCCGGATTCAGCGGACTTACTTCAGCGATGACGGGCGGCCGGTCGAGACGGCGGACATCGTCGTGCCGACCGGCCTTACCGAGATCGTTTACGAGGTGCCGATCAACCCGTAGTCGGGTAGCGCCAGCGGTAGTAGGCCAGCGCGCGCGCACGCGCCTCGACGACCGCCATGCGGGTATCCCGCTCCGCGGCGTCCGTGTGCGCGGCCTGGCTGGTCGCCTGGCCGGGCCACTTGCGGTAGAAGAGGCCCACCTCGCGAGTGAACCAACCCCGGCTGACGGCATTCAGTGCGAGCAGTAGCCCGGTGTCTTCCGAAGCCGGTAGGGCCATCCAGCCGCCGAGGGCCAGTAGCAGGTCACGGCGGACGCAAAGCGTTGCCGGGTGGACCTGGGCGCGGTAGTTGTGGGCCCGCCAGTGGTCGAGGACGGCTTCCCGCTCGATCGGGCCGTCCTCAGGGTCCTGGTCGAAGCCAATGGTGGACCCGTCCGGCATGAGGTCGAGTACGCGCGATGTCGTCCACCCGATGCTTGGGTCCTGTTCGAGTACGGCGATGTCGCGGGCGAGCACGCCGGGGGCGAGCTGATCGTCCGCATCGAGGATCTTGACGTAGTCGCCGTTGGCATGGGCAAGTGCCATGGTCCGGGCGACGCCGGCACCGCCCGATCGGCCCTGGCGGAAGGTCACCCTCTCATCGTCGGGGACGTGCGAAGCGACGTCATCGCTCTTCCCGTCTTCCTGTATGAGCCAGTGCCATTCCCAATTTTCGGGGAGTTCCTGATCGCAGATCGACTTGTAGGCGTCGTGCAGGTAGTGAGCGGACGGTCCGTGCACAGCGGTGATGATGATGATGCGCCGGCGCACGGCACTCACCACCTTTCCAAGGAAGTGGTGAAGAGCATTTCCGTGCGATCGCCGGGCAGCGTGACGTCGGAAAGCTCCACAACGCGGTCGTTGATGTCGTACGAGGTCTTCCGGAGCAGGACCACGGCAGTCCCAGGTGGCAGTTCGAGTTCGTCCGCCTCCTCGGGTGTCGGCGGGCGTGCTGTTACGCGCTCCTCGATCCGGTCCAGCTCGATGCCGAGGGTGTGCAGCTGGCTCTGGGTGCCCCCTGGCCACGGCTCCGTGGATTCGTCCAGGAGGTCAGGGTTTTGGGCGACCGTGGTGCGGACGAGGTAGGAGGTCACCAGGGCGAAGGGGGCTCGCTCGGCCGCGTAGCGCGTCCTGTACGTCCGCTCGACAAGAGGCTCGCCCTCTGGCACACCGAAGGCCTCGGCGAGTTCTTTGTTCGCCTTGATCTCGCGGTACTCGGCGTGGAAGACGAGATCATTTACCTGTAGGCCCGTGTCGTGCTCCGTGGCCCCGGTCTGTGCTCGCTGCTTCTCCGGCTGGCGAACCCGGTCCTTCTCCCACTGGTGCCGGAGGTTCGTGCGCAGCACCGATGTCCGGGGTTCACGGATAAAGGTTCCACGACCGTGCTGCTTCTCGATCAGCCCTTCGTCGCGCAGAAGGCGGAGCGCTTCGCGGATGGTCAGCACGCTTCGCCCGTACCGCTCGGCGAGCACTGTCTCCGCGGGGAGTCGATCACCAGGCTCTAGTTGGCCTGCGCGGATGGACTCTCGGATCTCGTCCGCGATCCGCTCGTAGACCTTCGCCATGGGGGCTCACCGTTCTGTTGCGTGACAGCGCCCAGCATACGACTCCTAAAGAGGACTTGACGAGTTGCATGGCTCACCCTCATAGTCTTGAGCAACTCCTAAAGAGGACTTGAGGACAAGACCTCTTTAGGAGGTTGAGTGCCTGGAACTTCCCGGCTGTGGGTCATCCGCCGTCGGCTCCTGCCTCTACTTCAATGGGGGGACCAATGAAGCTCGCTCTCGGTGATGTTGTTCTTGATCGCACCGACATGGCACTCGGCACGGTGGCCGGTCACGCCAGCCACGATGGTCAGAACCTCGTTGCGGTCCAGGTCCCCGGCCACGGCGTGCGGCTGGCGGAGCCGGGAGACCTGGTGGTCAAGGCCCGTTGCTCCCGGCCTTCGACGCCTCTTCGGACCGTGCTGACGTTGGCGGTTCTCATCGTCGCTCTGCTCATGGCCTTCATCGGTGCGCATTCCGCCAGGGACCTGGGCGCCGACTGGCTGTTGACGTCCCTCTCGGGCCTCGGCGGCTACACGGCAGTGGCGTGGCTGCACCAGGGGTGGCTGCACCTGACCGGCCCCCGACGCTTCCGCGTCTGAGCACTCCCGCAGCCAGCGGTGGTGATCGACGGGTCAAGACGGCTCACTGCCCTGGCTCTCCCATCCCATCCAGGACATAGGAGAGATCCCCATGCGCATGTATGTGGTTACTCAAGAGGCCATTGGCTCCCGTGCGTTAGAGGAACTGGCTGACGAATTCGAGGGGTTAGCCCCGGAGTTCGTTCGGTGCTTCCTCCTCAACCAGCCCGAAGAGAGCGACGAGCAGCGCGCGAGCCGCACGGCGGTGATCCGCGAGGTGTTCGCCGAGATCCGAAGGCGCGACCTGGCCGACGAGCTCACGTGGCTGGCCGCCTATCACGCGCTGCAGTTCAGCCTCACACGGCTGATGAAGGCCCAGGGCAACGCCAACACGGCACAGACCTTCCAGGTGAGGAAGGCCGCCTGATGATGCCGCCCCTTCCCTCATGGGGAGCCGACGCCCTCTACGCCGGTGCGGTCCTTCCGGTCGTCTGGCTGATGTGGCGTGGTCTACGCAAAACCCGACGTGGTGAGAGCCGTGGGACGTTGGCAGTTCGAGTCGCGGCGGTCGCCGCAACTGGCTGCACTGCCTACAGCGCCGACACGGACTGGGGATTCGCTGCTGACTATCTGAACATGGGCAGCGCTCTGGAACGAACGTCCATGTTCGGCGCTGCCGAACTCGCGTTGTTCGCCACAGCGCTCATGGCCCGGCAGAACCTCAATGGCCCGACTGCTGCTCCCGGCGTGCCGGGACTTCTGGTGTGGGTGATCACGGCGGTACAGATCATTCCGGCGTACGCCGAATCCGGGCCAATCGGCGGCACCGTCAGGGCCTTTGTCGGCCCATTCATGGCTGCGATGCTGTGGCACCTCGCCATGGGTATCGAGCTGCGTCATCGCAAGCCTGGTGCGGAGTCCAACAGCCTCGCCGCGGTGGTGGGCAGGGAACTGCGCGAACGTCTGCTCTCCCGCCTCGGAGTTGCCGAGCGCGACAGGGACGCCGCGCAGATCACCCGCGACCGTGCCACCGTGCGTGCATCTGCCCTGGCGGCCGGCCTCGCCGAGAAGACCCCTGAGCAGCGGGCCACATGGCGTGGACGGCGAACCGCTCGGCGGCTGGCGGAGGCTGTGGCGCGCTCCTCCGTAGGCGTGGATCGCGAACAGCGCCGCACGCTGCTGGGCCAACTCGCCGCACGGCGCCACGCGGTGGCTCTGGCCACGATCAGCTTGGCGTCACCGTGGGAAGAGGCCTCACCGGATCCTGCGGCATCCGCGCTGGCCGACCAGGTTCGTGAGCAGATGCGGCAGGCCACGGAGACCATTCGTCGGTACAGCCACCCGAGTCTGCTCTTCGCCGATCCCACTCCAGGTCGGGGGGTGAACAGGGCGGAGCGTTCACCTGAACACCCCGCCCCGCACCCTGAGTATCACGACGCTTCGCCGACCGATGTCGGGCAGGCCGTGAAATTGAGCGCGGCAGACGCGCAGACGGTCATCCAAGACGGTTGGGCTCGTGGACTGTCCGCCCGTGAAACCGCGAAGCGAGCCACCCGAGCACCCAGCTATGTGCATGGCGTGTTCGTGAAGCTCGACACGGAGCACGGATGTAGGCCGACTGCCGGTCAACTCGCTTTGGCGGAGGGCCAAGACCAAGACGAACTCTCCGCAGTACCGGCCCCTTAACAAGGGGATTTCGAGCGGTCGCACGTCAGCTGAACCACCTACCAATCAGGAGTGGCACCGTGACCGATCAAACCACTGTCTTCATGGGTGAACAGCAGGGCCCGATCAACGCGCTGGTCGCGCTCGCGACCGAGTTCCCCACCCTGCCCATCCGAGAAGTTGCCGTCCGCACCGTGCTCACGGCGCGGGGCACCGCGCGGGGCATCCTCATCGCCCTGCACACCAAGACCGCGTTCGCCGACTTCGAGACGTGGCGTGAGGCGCTGGGCATTGCCCCGGGCGACGTGTGCCACGAGCCGCTGGGCACCATCCAGACCCTGCGGGCGTACGCGGTCTACAAGGGCGTGGCCATTGAACTGATCGCCTACACGCCCCTCTACGCCATCGCGCGGCCCGAAGCCGCATAGCGCCTGCCAACACATGTACGGGGCTCGGTCACAACCGACCAAGACAGCGGCCGGGCCCCTGTCCCTCCAGTTGGAAGGAATCGCCAGTGAATCACGAGGAAGAGAACGAGCTGTTCAACCGGCTTGAAGCCGACATGACCTCAGGCGCTGATGTGGTCGACCTCGGCAAGGCGCGGTCGGCGCGCGTCGGCTCGGCCGACTCCACCACCAGCCCAGGCAGTGACACATCGACTGAAACGGCACCTGAACGGCCCAGTGTTGATGCGGACGATGACGGCTCCGATGGGCTTCGGCCCGTGGACGGTCCGCAGCCGAAGGATCCGGGGCTGATGGGCCAGGCGCGGGAGGCGGCACGGCGCGAGGTGCTGCCGCCGTGGCTGCGTTCATGGGCTGAGCTGCGGTCTGCGGCTGGCTGGCTGACGGGCTACTGGTGGCACATCACCGCGTTCCATGCGGTGCGTACACCGGTCTACGCGGGCAGGATGGCCGTCCGTACCCCGCGTGGCATCGCCCATGCCCTGCGTGGCTGGCAGCGATGGGCCTCCGACGCGGAGTCGGCGCCCCTGCGGCACGCCGAGGCGTTCCGGGAGCACACCAAGGAGTACCTGAGCCTCACGCGGCAGCGTGACCGGAGGGTGCGCTGGCGCGGAACCGTGAGTGTGGCCGCCTTCCCGCTCCTGCTGGTTGCTGCGGTGCTGCTGGTGTTCGTCGCACCGCTCTGGCTGCAACTACTGGTCCTGGCCGTGCTGGTGAGCATCTTCGGCGTGGTCGGCTCGCCGGCCGATGCGCCCATCTCCACCCGTGCCGTGGTCAAGGCCGAGGCTCCGAAGCTCACCTCCACGATCGTGCTGGCCGCGTTGGGGGCACTGGGCAACGACAAGCTCAACGCGGCCATCAAGTCCGGTGCGGGGATCCGCTTCACCTCCGAGATCCACCGTGACGGGCCTGGCTGGCGGGCGGACATCGAGCTGCCGCTCGGTGTGACACCCGAAGACATCATCGACAAGCGCAAGGCCCTTGCCTCAGGCCTGCGGCGCAAGCTGGGTTGCGTATGGCCGATGCCGAACCCGGACGACCATGAGGGAACCCTGATCCTGTGGGTGGGCGACCGGCCGATGAACGAGTCCAAGCGCCCCGCCTGGCCCCTGGCCAAGTCCGGCCAGGTGGACATGTTCGCACCGGTGCCGTTCGGCAACAACCAGCAAATGCGCTGGGTGAGCGTCACGTTGATGTTCGTCTCCATCGTCGTGGGCTCCGTCCCGCGGATGGGCAAGACCTACCTGATGCGGCTGTTCCTGCTTATCGCCGCACTCGACCCGCGCGCCTGGCTGTACATCTTCGACTTCAAGGGCGGTTCGGACTACCGGCCGCTGCAACCGGTTTCGCACCGCTGGCGCTCCGGTGAGGATGACGAGGACGTCAAGTACTGCCGGGACAGCCTGCTTGAGATTCAAGCCGAGCTGAGCCGCCGGGCCAAAGTCATCAAGTCACTGCCTTTGGCGCGCTGCCCGGAATCGAAAGTTACCCCGGAGCTGGCCAGCGACAAGAAGCTCGGCCTGCACCCGATCATCGTCTCCATGGACGAATGCCAAAAGGCATTCGGGCACGACACCTATGGCAAGGAGATCATCGAGATTGCCGAGGACATCGTCCGGCGTGGCCCGGCCTTCGGCATCATCGGCATGTTCGGCACACAGCGCCCGGACAAGGACTCCATCCCCAAGGGCATCAGTGCCAACGCCGTGTTGCGCTTCGCGCTGAAGGTCACCGGTCAGACTGAGAACGACATGATCCTCGGTACCTCCATGTACAAGGCCGGATACAAGGCCACCATGTTTTCGCGCAAGCGCGACAAGGGCGTTGCCTGGATGGCGGGCGAGGAAGACGAGCCCACCATCGTGTGCGGCACCGAGGTCAACGCTGTGGCGGCCGAGCGGATTGTTGCCCGGGCCCGCACACTGCGCGAGGCCAATGACAACGTCACCGGTTACGCCCTCGGCAAGGACCTCCAGGACGAGACGGCGGCCGGGCATGACCTGCTCGCTGACATCCTCGCCGTTACTCCCGCCGACGAGGCCAGACCCTGGAACGAAACCACTGTGGACCGCCTTTCCGAGCGGTGGCCCGACCGGTACGGCCAATGGGCCCACATGAAGCCGGAAGAGAAGACAGCCCAACTGACCGCCGTCCTCAAGCCATACGGCATCAAGACCGGCCAGGTCGGCCGCCGCATCGATGGCAATCCGGTCAACAAGAAGGGCTTTGAACGCGTCCAGGTCGCCAAGGCTGTCGCTGAACGTAGCCAAAAACGGGACGCAGGCTGAACGCCCGGGGCGCTAACGATAGCAGGACACGCCGCTAACGTTAGCGGCCCCGATAGCGGCCCGTACCTCATCTGATCAGGCCGTTAGCGGATAGCGGCCGACTTGCGGAAATCGTGAAATCCCGCCCTGGAGGCCCCTGATGACCCCTGCCCTGGTCGCTAACGCACTTCTCCTGCTCATCACTCTCGGTTACGCGGCACTGTGTGCGTCCAGCCCGTTCGGCAACTGCCGCAAGTGCCGCGGCCTCGGCTTCCAGATGCTCACAGACCGGAAGAGCCGCCCCAAGCGCGGCAAGCACTGCCGCCGCTGCGACGGCACAAGCAAGCGCATACGCGTCGGCCGTCATCTCTACAACATCGCCGCCCGCCTCCACCGCGACGGCACCCGCTGACCCAGAACGGAGCATCCAGTGAGTCTCACTTTCTCCGCCGTCTTCCTGCTGGGCCTGGCGACGTACTTCCTCCTTCGCTCTCGCGCCGTTGGTGGCGGTTCTGCCCTGGTGCTCTTTCTGCTCGGCTTCTTCACTGCGGGGACCGGCGCCTACGGCCCCATCCACAACCTGTGCCTCTCCGCAGCCACTGCCCTGGCCAACCTCCACCCCTGAAAGAGGACTTCACGATGCACGAGCAGACCACCACTCCACCGCGGATTTCGCTCATGGCCGCCGCCGAACTCCGCGACGTTCTCACCGCCCTTGAACGCGGCAAGGGGCCCGTTGCCATCGCCGCATTGATGGCCATAGACCCCGAGTCCTGGCAGGCAATCGAGCAGCGCCTTGCCGCGGTCGGCGGTGATCTCCGCAGCCTGCTCCAGGCCGCCAGCGAAGGCGACGTTGCCGAGCATGCCCTGCACTGACGACTCCCCGTACAGCCTCAACTCCCACCGTGGAGGTGAGGCCGTGCGGAGGGTCGGACAGCCCGACCTGCTCCCTCATGGAGGACCAATCCATGCCCCAACCTGCCGCTGCCTGGTTTCACGACCTGACCGCCAGCGTGTTTGCCCTCGGCACCGCGGCCCGGGAGTACCAGGCGGCCAACCAAACTGCCAGGAATGCCGCTTGGCACGCTGAGCCCATGCGCCTGGCCCTGGTGGACGGCACGCTGAACGTCCCTGGAGCGTTCGACTTCCGGCCCCACGATGATGCCGTATGCCGACTCGCCGAGGCATACGCGGAACTGGACAACTGCACCAGGGAGTTGTACGAGAACACCGCTCTCGCCTACGCGTACGGCACTGCTGCAGTGCTGCGAGGCCTCTCCATCGGCGAACGTCCACATCAGATCGAGTTGGACCGCCATGAAGGGCGGTACGTATGGCCCGACGCGCTGTTGCCGGATCTCCGCGAAGTCCTTGGGGACTGGACAGGAAACCGACGGCTCGCCGAACTCCGGCAGAAGGTGCTCACCCGCGAGTGTGCTCACGACATCGTCAATGACCTCAGCGAGGGCGAAGCGCTGACGGATTGCGAAGTCGGGGAGTTCTGCAGGGCTTCCGAATTTTCGTCGGGGCTTGCGGACGCTGCCTTTGCCTACGGCGAACAAGCCGAGAGCGCCCTCCACTGGTTGCTGCTCGCTGGGAAGCGGCGCCTCTGAATACGCCCGGGGCAGCGGTCGACGGGTCAAAGACGTCCGCCGCCCCGGTCCTCCCATCCCATCCAAGACACAGGAGGTGCCACCAGCATGCCATCCGGCCCCACCCCTGAGCACTACGGCATGGACACCGTGCCCCCACACGACGTGGATGCCGAACAGGCCGTCGTCGGCGCCATGATGCTCGCCCCGGACATCATCGCCGGAGTGAGCCAGGTCATGGACCCCGCCGACCACTACCGCCCGGCTCACGAGACGATTCATCGCACCATCCTCGACCTGCGCGCTTATGGTCGTCCCGTCGATCCGATCACCCTCGGCCA
The DNA here is from genome assembly GCF_054957865.1 of Streptomyces xingningensis. Classification (NCBI taxonomy): domain Bacteria; kingdom Bacillati; phylum Actinomycetota; class Actinomycetes; order Kitasatosporales; family Streptomycetaceae; genus Streptomyces; species Streptomyces xingningensis. The sequence continues at coordinate 72,469 of NZ_JBDJPF010000012.1, read as the reverse complement.
CCACCTCGACCAGATCGGAAACCTCACCCGGGTTGGTGGCAGGGCTTATCTCCACACACTGGTGGCTGCTGTGCCCACCACGGCCAACGCCGTCTACTACGCAGAGATCGTGCACGGCCTGGCCCGCCGACGCCGAAGCATCGAAGCCGGTAACCGGATCATCCAGGCCGGTATGGCACCGGACTCCACCGAGGAAGACATCCGCGAAGCCCTCGCCGTGGGTGCCCGGACCCTGCCCGAGGCATGGGCACCGCCCGTACCGCTGGACCGCCCGCCCGCACCTCTGTCGTTTCCCACTCACGCCCTGCCCGCCTGGCTCGGCGACTTCACCGCCGCCTTGGCTGAGGAGACTCAGACCCCCACTGACCTCGCTGGAGTCCTGGCCTTGCCCGTGCTGGCGACAGCTGCCGGCGGCCGCGTCGTGGTCCACGTGCGGGGCCGCTGGCATGAGCCGACCAACCTGTTCGCAGTGGTGGCACTGCCCCCGGGCAACCGGAAGAGCGCGGTGTTCGCAGCCATGACCGCACCACTGCGCGACGCGGAAAGACTGCTGTCCGAGCAGGCGGCACCACGCATCGTCGAGGCGGGGCTCACCGCCAAGATGGCCAACGAAGCTGCCGATAAAGCCGCAGCCAAGGCCGCGAAAGCCGATGGCCCGGCCCGTGATGGGCTGATTGCCGAAGCCCTCTCCCTGGCCCAGGTCGCAGCCAGCTTGGAAACCCCGAACGAACCACGCTTGTTGGCGGATGACTCGACCCCGGAGACGGTCACCTCGCTCATGTGCGAGCAGGGCGGGCGGCTGGCCGTCATGTCCGCCGAGGGCGGCATCTTCGACATCATCGCCGGACGCTACTCCGGCACCCCCAACATGGAGGTCTTCCTCAAAGGCCACGCCGGGGACTGGCTACGCGTGGACCGGCGCACCCGCTCCGAGAACATCGAAAATCCCGCGCTCACCATGGGACTTGCCGTACAGCCCGACGTCCTCAAGGACATCGGCAAAAACCGCGGGTTCGACGGCCGCGGCCTGCTCGCCCGCTTCTTGTACTCGCTGCCCCCATCCCTGGTCGGCTACCGCGACATCAACCCCGACCCAGTACCCGAACCCCTCGGCGCACGCTACGAGCGCAACATCACCACCCTGACACTGAGTCTGGCCGACCAGATCAACCCCGCCGTCCTCCAGCTGACCCCCGAAGCCAACCAAGCCCTTATCGCCTACGAGCAGCACATCGAGCCCCAATTGCGCGCACGCGGCGGCAGGCTCGGACACATCGGCAAATGGGCCAGCAAACTCATTGGCGCCACCGCCCGCATCGCCGGACTCCTCCACCTGGCCGACCACCTTGAAGACGGCTACGGCAAGCCCATCAGCGAAACCACCATGGCCAACGCCATCGACCTGGGCGACTACTTCACCCACCACGCCTTGGCCGTCTTCGACCTCATGGGCGCTGACGCCACTCTCGCCCACGCCCGTTCCCTCCTGGACACCCTCCGGGCCAAAGCATGGGAAGACATCTCCCGCCGCGATCTGTTCGCCGCGCTCTCGCGCTCTGAGTTCCCCACCGTCGCCGCCTTGGAGCCCGCCGTCGCGCTCCTCGAGGAACACGGCTACCTCCGCAGCCAGACACCACCCCGTACCGGCAAACGCGGACGCCCACCCGCCCCGCGCTACCTCATCCACCCACAGGTGCGGGACGGAGAGGCGTGACCCGCTCACATGCCAAAGATCCGTTCCGCAGAATCCACAGAATCCGCGAAACCTCACTTCACTCCAGCTGACCAGCCACGACGCGCGGCCGAGGCGACTTCCGCAGAATTCACGGGAATCTCTGCAGAAACCAGCCCCGGCCTTGAACACAACCCACCGTCCTGCCCGGCGCCGATTTCTGCAGAGATTCCTGTGAATTCTGCGGAAGCCCGGCACGCACCCCAAACCTGCAGGCCAGACCCCCCGCCCCAGGTTTCCGCGGATTCTGTGGATTCTGCGGCGCGCCGTCATCACCCCCGACAGCCCGAGGCCACACCGCGAAGGAGAGGCAACATGCAGTCGTCACCCCGCCGGCGGCCCTCTTCCGCCGACGAATGGTTGCCGCTGACCGTCGTCCTCACCGAGATCGGCATCACCCGCGCCACCTGGTACCGCTGGCGCAATCGCGGCTACGGGCCGGAAGCCCGCCGCCTGCCGAACGGTCACCTCCGGGTCCGTCGGAGCGTCCTGAACGCCTTCCTCAACGACTTGGAGGTCGCGTGACCGAGTGGAGCTACACCGTACGGATCTGGGCGATCCGCAAGCGCGACAGACGCAAGCCATATCAACTCCGCTGGGAAGTCGACCACCGGCCCCACTCGGAGTCCTTCCTCACCATGGGGCTTGCGGACAGCAGGCGGGCCCAACTCGTCACAGCCGCCCGGGCCGGAGAACCGTTTGATGTGGAGAGCGGCCTGCCCAGGTCGATGGTCCGGAAAACGAAGGACATCTCCTGGTTCCAACACGCCAAGAATTACATCGAGATGAAGTGGGATCACTCCCCTGCCACCACCCGCAAGAACCTCGCCGAGGCGATGGCCACGGTTACCGCCGTCTTGGTGAAGGACAAGAAGGGCATGACCGACCCTCGGACCGTACGACGCGCCCTCTACAGCTGGGCTTTCAACGTGAAGACGTGGGAGATGGAACCCCCGCCCGAGGTCGGGGCAGTGCTGAGCTGGTTCGAGCGCAAATCCGTCCCGGTGTCGGCACTTGCGGAGAAGATGCTGGCCCGCAAGGCACTGGACGCGTGCACCAAGCGGCTGGACGGCAAGGTGTCAGCGGGGAGTGTCATAGCCAGGAAGCGGGCGATCTTCCACCAGTCGCTTGCGTACGCCGTCGAAGCCGAGCTGCTGGGCGAAAACCCACTGCATGGCCTCGGCTGGAAGGCTCCGGAGAAGGTCGAGGAGGAGATCGACCCGGAGTGTGTGCCCGACCCCAAGTTGGCCGAACGGCTCCTGCTCGGTGTTCGGGCTCAAGGGGACAGGGGCCGCCACCTGGAGGCGTTCTTCGGCTGCATCCTCTACGCCGGGGCCCGTCCGGGTGAAGTGGTCGGGCTGAAGCGCACTGATTTCCACCTGCCCCACCGGGGGTGGGGGAAGGTGCGGCTGCACGAGAGCCGTCCAAGAGCGGGGCGGCCCTGGACGGATTCGGGTGACGCTCACGACAAGAAGGGGCTCAAGCAACGGTCGCGGAAGACAGTGCGGCCTGTCCCCCTCCCTCCACAGTTCGTCGCCATGCTGCGATGGCACATCACCGTATTCGGGGTGGCCCCCGATGGCCGGCTGTTCCGCACGGCCCGGGGCGGCATGGTGCAGGAGAGCGGCTACGGGGAGGTCTGGGCTCGCGCCCGTGCGGAGGTGCTGACGCCGGAGGAACAGCGCACCAAGCTGGCCAAGCGTCCTTATGACCTTCGTCACACGGCTGTCTCGACCTGGCTCAGCGCGGGGGTGGAACCGCAACTAGTCGCCGCGCGGGCAGGGCATAGCACGGCGGTGCTGTTCCGGGTCTACGCCAAGTTCCTGAAGGGCGGAGACGACACCGCCAACGCGAAGATCGAAGCCCGGCTGAACGAGCACAAGGGAAGTCGCGCCCAAGGGTGACCCTGACCAGGTCACGGCGGCTCTGGAGCCAGGAATCCGGTCCACGCCTGGTCCACGGCTGCTGATAAAGAGCGTGATCGAACGAGGCCAAGCGAGACAGTTCAGCCTGCCGACGGCAACCACGCAAGAGGCCCCTGCCCTGCGTTTCCGCAGTTCAGGGGCTTCTTCATGCGTGTGGCGGCGCCAGGATTCGAACCTGGGTAGGCTAAGCCGACGGATTTACAGTCCGCTCCCATTGGCCACTCGGGCACACCGCCAAGGGTGGTGCTGCCTCGGATTCTCTTTCGAGCCGCTCCGTGGCAACGACGTAAACCATACCCGATGACCAGGGGTGCTTCGCCACTCGATTCGCAGCCCCTCGATCGGGCTCCGGATGACTAGGCTGGCGGGGCGGCCCGCCCCCGACCCCGCACTCGGGGGTCCCCCACGCCGTACCCCTGATGGATCTACGCACGAGGAGCCAACTCAATATGGCCGACTCCAGTTTCGACATCGTCTCGAAGGTCGAGCGGCAGGAGGTCGACAACGCCCTCAACCAGGCCTCGAAGGAAATCGCACAGCGCTATGACTTCAAGAACGTCGGCGCCTCGATCGCCTGGTCCGGCGAGAAGATCGAGATGCGCGCCAACTCCGAGGAGCGGGTCAAGGCGATTCTCGATGTCTTCCAGTCCAAGCTGGTCAAGCGCGGCATTTCGCTGAAGGCCCTGGACACGGGCGAGCCGCAGGCCTCCGGCAAGGAGTACAAGATCTTCGCCTCGATCGAGGAGGGGATCTCCCAGGAGAACGCAAAGAAGGTCGCCAAGATCATCCGCGATGAGGGCCCCAAGGGCGTCAAGGCGCAGGTGCAGGGCGACGAGCTGCGCGTCTCCTCCAAGAGCCGCGACGACCTGCAGGCCGTCCAGGCCCTGCTCAAGGGCAAGGACCTGGACTTCGCGATTCAGTTCGTGAACTACCGCTGAACAAGCGGTTGTCGACAAGGGCGCGCCGGGGGAACTGGCCCCTGCGCGCCCGTTGCCTTTTCCCGCGGACGGTCAGAACGCGAACGGTCAGAAGTCGACGGATGCGGGCTCGTCCGCCCTCAGTACCGACTCCTGGCCGAAGGCGCGCTTGTAGGCGGTGCGGATCGCCTCGATGTCCCGATCGCGCACTCTCGACTCGGACTTCGGGTAGAGGACCGTCAACTCGTAGGAGCGTTCCCGGATGACGACGCCCTTCTGGTTCTTCCACTGCCCCCGGGCGTTCTCGATGGTCAGCCCGTCCGGGAAGCGGGGGGTGATGGTCTTGTCGACGAAGGCGATGAACTGCTTGTCCGTGACGTCCGGTCCGCCGTTGTGGCCGCCGGTGCCGAAGTAGAGGTGGGTGCCGATGTACGGCTTGCCCCGGGTGGCGGCGGCCTGGGCGGACGGAGCGCTGTCGGTGCCGAGGGTGGCGTAGGCGGTGGGCGCCCCCACGGCGAGTACGGCGATCGCGGTCACGGCTGCGGCGCGCAGCCGGGGCTTGGTGCTGAGCACGGTGAACGGTTCCCTTCGGTCGGGCTGCCTGGCACTGCGATGCTGTGCAGGCCCCAACTCTGGCGCGCGTCCGGCCCTTTGGCAGTGATTGACGCAATCTTGACCGAAAGGAGTGAGCCGGAGTTACCAGCGGTACCCGGCGTAGGCGTCGTCCGTCGAGACGATCTCGCGGCCGAGCGGCATCAGCGAGATGGGGATCATCTTGAAGTTCGCGATGCCCAGCGGGATGCCGATGATCGTCAGGCACAGCGCGATGCCCGTGAAGATGTGCCCCAGCGCCAGCCACCAGCCGGCGAGCACGATCCAGATGACGTTCCCGATGCACGACCCCACCCCTGCGTCCCGCCGCTCCACGGTCGTGCGGCCGAACGGCCACAGGGCGTACGAGGCGATGCGGAAGCTGGCGATGCCAAAGGGAATGGTCACGATGAGGACGCAGCAGATGAGACCGGCGATGGCATAGCCGATGGCCATCCAGAGGCCGCAGAGAACCAGCCAGATTACGTTCAGGATCAGCCTCATGTCACTGCCTTTCTCACCACTGAGTGCTGCCCACCAAGACGTCATCACCGCACTTCGGGGTTGCGACGAGGGGCCGCTCTCCGTGGTTTCAGGGTATGAGCACGGCGAGGCGGGTGCCGACGATCCGGAAGCCGAGCCTTTCGTAGAGGCGGCGGGCGGGGTTGGCGTCGGTCACCGTGAGCCCGGCCCCGGTGTGTCCCTGGGCCGCCACGGCGGCGAGCACCCGGCGCAGGAGGCTGCCGCCGAGTCCGGCCCGGCCGGGGTCCGGACGGCGGAAGAGGTCCGCGATCCAGGGCAGGCCGTCGCGGTCGACGACCGTCACCACGGCGACGACCTGGTCGTGCTCGTCCACCGCCAGCGCACTGCAGGGCAGGACCGGGCCGAGGGCCGTGCCCGCCAGCAGGGGTTGCATGAGCTCGCGCAGCAACTCCTCGTCGCTGCCCGGGTAGTGGTCGGGGTGGTCCGGCGGGAAGGCGGCGCGCCAGACCGGGAGCAGTTCGCGGGCCTCGCGGTCGCCGGGGACCATGCGCAGCCCGTCGGGCAGGGGTGCCGAGGCCCACTCGGGCGGGGGCGGGGCGGCGGTCAGGTCCAGGTGCATGGTGTGGGCGTGCCGCATCATCCGGGCGCCGTGCCGGTGCAGTTGGCCGCCCAGCCCCGGAGGGACGGTGATCACCCAGCCGGACATCCCGGCGAGGATGGCCGCTATCGGGTCGGGGCCCACCGGTTCCACGTCACGCGCCCAGGGACGCCCCTGGAGGACGCCCTGGAGATAGGTCAGGACCGGAGTGCCGTCGGGGTCGGTCAGGGTCTGGCGCTGTGTGCCGCTCACCGTCATCCGGGCATTGTGCCCGCCCTCACCCGGTTGGCGTAATGCAGCGCGCCGCGCCCCGGGCCGCACGGCCATGGTGGGCGTGCGGCCACCGTGCGGACGACCCTGGGAGGACCCATGCGGATGGGCACAGCGATAGCGGCGGTCACCCTGACCGGCCTGAGCGCCTTCGGCACCGCCACCGCCCAGGCGGCCGTGCCGGTGGACACCGATGTCTTTGACTGCCTCGACGGCGGGGGGATACCCGACCATCCGGTGAGTGGCGGTGTGCTGACTCCCGTCGTGGGGGACGTCTGCAAGGGCGGCACACACGACGGTCAGGCGATCGGCTAGAGCACGCCTTGGCCCCGGCCGTGACCGGCCATCCGCTCCAGGCGGCCGATGCGTTCGGCCATGGGCGGGTGGGTGGAGAAGAGCTTGGACAGGCCCTCGCCCGGGCGGAACGGATTCGCGATCATCAGATGGCTCGCGGTTTCCAGGCGGGGCTCGGGCGGCAGCGGCAGTTGCCGGGTGCCGGCTTCCAGCTTGCGGAGGGCGGCGGCGAGGGCGAGGGGGTCGCCGGTGAGACGGGCGCCGGAGGCGTCGGCCTCGTACTCGCGGGAGCGGCTGACGGCGAGCTGGATCAGGGAGGCCGCGATGGGGCCCAGCAGCATGATCATGATCATGCCGACCAGGCCGGGGCCCTCGTCATCGTCGGAGCGGCCGAAGGGGATCAGCCAGGCGAAGTTCACCAGGAACATCACCACCGAGGCGAGCGCGCCCGCGACCGACGAGATGAGGATGTCGCGGTTGTAGACATGGCTGAGCTCATGGCCGATGACGCCGCGCAGCTCGCGCTCGTCGAGGAGGCGCAGGATGCCGTCGGTGCAGCAGACGGCGGCATTGCGCGGATTGCGGCCGGTGGCAAAGGCGTTGGGCGCCTCGGTCGGCGAGATGTACAACCGGGGCATCGGCTGGCGGGCGGCGGTGGAGAGCTCACGGACCATGCGGTAGAGCTGTGGGGCCTCGAACTCGCTGACCGGCCGGGCGCGCATCGCGCGCAGGGCGAGCTTGTCGCTGTTCCAGTACGCATAGGCGTTGGTGCCGAGCGCCACCAGGACGGCGACGATCAGGCCCGTACGGCCGAAGACGCTGCCGATGGCGATGATGAGCGCGGACAGCCCCCCGAGGAGCACGGCAGTCCTGAGCCCGTTGTGCCGGCGGTGCACGGTACGCCCTCCAGGTGGTGCGGCAGGGGAACCCTTGAACCAGTGGAACCTTTCGAACTGGTCAACGCCAGACGGGGTCCGCTAGTTCCCTTGTGCACGTGCGCCGGTGGTGCACCATTCGGGTGACCCGCTCTGGGGAAGCCCTACAACAGTGCCCCGGAGGCAAAGCGCAGCACCAGCTGCGGGGCGCCGGAGAGGGCCACACCGGTCGCCGCCGCCAGGCCGATCGCGGCGGCCAGCGGGGCCGGGACGCGCGGCTTCTCCGCCCGGGCTGCTGCTCCGGCTGCTCCGGCTTCCCCGGCCGTTTCTCCGGGCTCTCCGGGCTCTCCGGGCCGGAAGAGGATCGCCGTCCACTGCAGGTAGTAATAGAGCGCGATCGCGACATTGACCGCCATCACGGCCGCCAGCCAGCCCAGCCCCGCGTCGACCGCCGCCGAGAAGACCGTGACCTTGGCGAACAGCCCGATGACGCCCGGCGGCAGCCCGGCCAGGCAGAGCAGGAAGAAGCCCAGGGCGAGGGCGGCGAGCGGGCTGCGGGAGTGCAGGCCGCGGTAGTCGTCGAGGCGGTTGCCGGGGCTGGTGCGGGCGACGAGCGCGGCGACCGCGAAGGCGCCGAGGTTCACCGCGGCGTACATCAGGGCGTACGCCACGGTCGAGCCGATGGTGTGCGCGGGGTCGTCGGTGTACCCGGCGGCCGCGATCGGGACCAGCAGATAGCCCGCCTGGCCGACCGAGGACCAGGCCAGCAGGCGTACCGCGCCCTGCGCGCGGTCCGGGCGCTGGCGCAGCGCGGCGACATTGCCGGCGGTCATGGTGAGCGCGGCCAGCACGGCGAGGGCCGGTCCCCAGACGTCGGCGTACGAGGGGAAGGCAACGACGGTCACCAGGATGAGGCCGGTGAAGCCGACGGCCTTGCCGACGACCGACAGATAGGCGGCGATGGGCAGCGGCGCGCCCACATAGGCGTCGGGCACCCAGAAGTGGAAGGGGACGGCGGCCGTCTTGAAGGCGAAGCCGACGAGGGTGAGGATCACTCCGGTCCGGGCGAGGGCGGCCAGTTGGGGGTCGACGTGGTCGAGGGCCTGGGCCACGTCGGTGAGGTGCAGGGTGCCGGTGGCCGCGTAGACGAAGCTGACGCCGAGCAGGGTGACGGCGGTGGCGGTGACCGAGGAGAGGAAGAACTTGAGCGCCGCCTCGGCGGAGCGGCGTTCGCCGCGCCGCAGGCCGACCAGGGCGAAGGCGGGCAGCGAGGCGACCTCCAACGCCACGACCAGGGTGGCGAGATCGCGGGAGGCGGGCAGCAGGGCGGCGCCGGCGGCGGAGGACAGCAGCAGGAACCAGTATTCGCCGGCCGGGAGTTGGAGCTCCCGGACGGTGTGCAGGGAGAGCAGGCCGGTCAGCAGCGCGCCGCCCAGCACCAGGAACTGGATGACGAGCGCGAAGTGATCGGCGGAGTAGCTGCATGCCTGGGCGCCGGAGGTCAGGCAGAAGGTTTCCCGGTCGCCGCCGAGCAGCGGGAGCAGTGCCAGTCCGGCCAGTACCAGGCCGCCGATGGCGATGGCGCCGAGGAGTCGCTTCCGCTCCGGCGGGAGGAAGAGGTCGGCCACCAGGACGACCAGGGCCGCGAGGGCGGTGACGGTGGGCGGGGCGATGGCGAGCCAGTCGACGGGCTGGACGGCGCTGCCGGCGAGGAGAGCCATCAGTTGCCTCCTCCGAGGAGCTGCTGAACGGCCGGGTCGGTGAGCCCGAGGAGGGCCGCGGGCCAGAGTCCGGCGAGGACGGTGAGGGCGACGAGGGGGGTCCAGGCGGCGAACTCATAGCCGTGGACGTCCACCAGTACCGGTGTGGGCCGCGGCTGTTCCGCTCCATTGCCGCCCATGCAGACCCGGCGGACGACGATCAGCAGATAGGCGGCGGTGAGCAGGGTGCCGAGGCCCGCCAGGGCCATAAAGGTGAGGTAGGCGGGGCGGCTGAGGCCTTCCGCGGGGTGGAAGGAGGCGAACATCGCGAGCATCTCGCCCCAGAATCCGGCCAGTCCGGGCAGGCCCAGCGAGGCGACCGCGCCGAAGGCGAGGAGGCCGCCGAGGCGGGGTGCCCTGCCGTAGAGCGCGGCGCCGGACGGGGCGGCGAGCCGGTCGAGGTCGCTGGTGCCATAGCGGTCCTTGACGGCGCCGGTCAGGAAGAAGAGGAGGCCGGTGATCAGGCCGTGGGCGATGTTGGCGAAGAGCGCGCCATTGACCCCGGTGGGGGTGAGGGTGGCGATGCCCAGCAGGACGAAGCCCATGTGCCCGACGGAGGAGTAGGCGATCAGCCGCTTGAGGTCTCCCTTCGCTCCGGTGCGTGCGAGGGCGAGGCAGACCAGGGAGCCGTAGACGATGCCGACGGCGGCGAAGGCGGCCAGGTAGGGCGCGAAGGTGTGGGCGCCGTCGGGGGTGATGGGCAGCACGATGCGGACGAAGCCATAGGTGCCCATCTTCAGCAGGACGCCCGCCAGCAGCACCGAGCCGACCGTGGGGGCGGCGGTGTGGGCGTCCGGGAGCCAGCTGTGCAGGGGCCACATCGGGGTCTTGACGGCCAGTCCGATGCCGATGGCCAGAACCGCGATGAGCTGGGTGGTGTGGCTCAGTCCGGAGCCGTTGTCAGTGGCGAGTGCCACCATGTCGAAGGTGCCGCCCTTGATGCCGATGAGGAGGAGGCCGAGCAGCATGACGACGGAGCCGAGCACGGTGTAGAGGATGAAGCGCCAGGCGGCGCGCTCCCTGTCCGCGCCGCCCCAGCGGGCGATCAGGAAGTACATCGGGATGAGCACCATCTCGAACGCCAGGAAGAACAGCACCAGATCGAGGACGGCGAAGGTGGCGAGGGTGCCGGACTCGAGGAGCAGCAGCAGCGCCACAAATGCCTTGGGTGACGGGCCGTCGGGCGGTCGGTGGTAGCTGTACAGGGCGCAGAGGAAGGTGAGCAGCGCGGTCAGTACCAGCAGGGGCAGCGAGACGCCGTCCACGCCGAGGTGGATGCGGATGCCGAGGGCGGGGATCCAGCCGATGTCGGTGGTCGCCTGCATCTGTGCCGGGTGATGGTGGTCGAAGCCGGCGGCGAGGGCGATGGCGAGCGCGAGCACGGCGCCTGTGACGGTGACGCCGTGGCGCAGTACGGCCTGGTCGGGGCTGCGGCCCCGCAGGCCGGGCGGGGCCGGGAGCAGGGCGGCGACGGCTCCGAGCAGGGGGACGACGACGATCGCAGCGAGGAGGATCTGCATGACGGTATGACTCACGGTCAGGCTCCGGTGGCTACGAGGACGGCGGCGACGGCCAGGATCACGGAGCCCGCGAACAGGACGCTGAGGTAGGTCTGCACATTGCCGGTCTGGGCGCGGCGGACGGCCGCGCCGAGCAGGCGGGGTGCGGTGCCCGCGCCGCGCACATAGGCGTCGACGACCTCCCGGTCGAGGAAGCGCACCAGGCGGGCGGCGGCGCGCACCGGGCGGACGAACAGGGCGGAGTAGACGGCGTCGAGGTGGAAGCCGACGGCGGCGTGCCGGTGCAGGGGGCCGAGCAGCAGCCGGCCGGGGTCGGCGGGGTCCTGGGCGCCCGCCACGCTGCCGTAGGCGAGCGCATGGGTGACGATGGCCTCTTCCTCGGAGATGGCGGGGGCCAGGCCGGGGTCGGCGGCGACGGCGCCCATGGGGGTACGGGCGGCGAGCGCGCCGGTGCGCCGCCAGGCGGCGAGGACGACGAGCACACCGGCGAGGGCACAGCCGGTGGACAGCAGGGAGGTGGTGAGCCCGGGGGCGAGGGAGCGCCCGTCGAACCAGTGGGGGAGCTGCCAAGTGGCCAGGCCGAGCGCGGCGGTGGGGATGAGCAGCACCCAGAGCACGGCGGTCATGGCGGTGGGTTCCCGGCCGTGGTCGGCGGCCTCGGGGTCCTTGCCGTGGAAGACCATGACCCACAGCCGGGTGGCATAGCCGGCGGTGAGCAGGGCGGTGAGCAGCCCGGCGGCGAGGACGGTCCAGCCGGCCGCGCCGGGGATGCCGTGCGCCTCGCCGTGGGCCGCGTGCTCCGCCGCGCCGAGCACGGCCTCCTTGGAGAAGAAGCCGCTGAACGGCGGGATCGCGGCAAGGGCGAGGAGGGCGACGGTCATCGTCCAGTAGGCGTCGGGGACGCGCTTGGCGAACCCGCCCATCCTGGCCATCGCGGCCAGCGAGTTGGTGCCGGCGGCGTGGATGACCACGCCCGCCCCGAGGAACAGGAGGGCTTTGAACGCGCCATGGGTGATCAGGTGGAAGACGGCCGCACCGCGGTCGCCGACGGCCAGCGCGCCGGTCATATAGCCGAGCTGTCCGACGGTGGAGTAGGCGAGGACGCGCTTGATGTCGTCCTGGGCGAGCGCGGCGAGCGCCGAGCCCACCATGGTGATCGCGGCCATCGCGGCGAGCGCCAGCAGCGCCGTCCTGGAGGCGGCGAACACGGGCAGCAGCCGGGCGACGAAGTAGACACCGGCGGCGACCATGGTCGCGGCGTGGATCAGCGCGGAGACGGGGGTGGGGCCCGCCATCGCATCGGGCAGCCAGGTGTGCAGCGGGAACTGCGCGGACTTTCCGGCGACCCCGGCCAGCAGCAGCAGTGCGATCAGGGTGGGGTGCGCGAGGTCACCGGCGGCGACGGTGCCGAGGATGCCGGTGATGCGGAACGTACCGGTGTCGGCGGCCAGCGCGAAGATGCCGATCAGAAAGGGGACATCGCCCAGCTTGGTGACCAGGAAGGCCTTGAGGGAGGCGGCCCGCGCGGCCTCGGTCTCCCAGTAGTGGCCGACCAGGAAGTACGAGCAGATGCCCATGACCTCCCAGCCGACCAGCAGCACCATCAGGTCGCCGGAGTAGACCACCAGCAGCATCGCGGCGGTGAAGAGGGAGACCAGGGCCGCATAGGAGGGATAGCGGGGGTCGTCGCGCAGATAGGCGGTCGAGTAGAGCTGGACGCAGCCGGCCACGACGGTGACCAGCACCGCGACCAGCACCGCGAACCCGTCGAGGTGCAGGGCGAGGTCGATGGGCACGGACCCGGTCGGGGTGAGCCGGGTGGCGGCGTCCACCGCCTTGCCGCCGCCCTGCTGCCAGGCGACGACCACGGCCAGCACGGCGGCGGCCGCGGTCGGCAGCAGCGCGAGCGGGCGGACGAAACCGGGGGCCCGGCGGCCGGTCAGGATCCCGCCGAGGGCGCCGAGGAACGGCAGCAGCGGCACCAGGGCGGCGGTGGTCGTGGTCGTCATGCGGCGGCCTCCGCCTGCTCCTCGTGGTCGGCGGGTTCGGCCGCATCCTCGTGGAGGTCGCGCAGCCGGTCGATGTCGGCGGTGCCGCGGTTGCGGTGGACGAGCAGCACGATCGCCAGGCCGATGCCGATCTCGGCGGCGGCGATGGCGATGGTGAAGAGGGTGAGCGCCTGGCCGCCGTGCAGCTTGTCGCGCAGCCAGACGTCGAAGGCGACCAGGTTGAGGTTGACGGCGTTGAGCATCAGCTCGACGGACATCAGCACCAGGATCGCGTTGCGCCGCGCGAGGACTCCATACAGCCCGGTGCAGAAGAGGAGGGCGGCCAGGACCGCGGGATAGACGAGATGCATCAGTCCCGGCCTTCCTTCCCCCGCTTGCGGGACAGCACGATCGCCCCGACCAGCGCGGCGAGCAGCAGCACGGACAGCGCCTCGAACGGCAGCACCCAGTACCGGAAGAGCATCTCCCCGGACACCTCGGTGGAGCCCTGCACCGGGCCGCGGAGGTCGATCCAGGTCGTGCGGAAGGCGTCCGCCACGACCCAGACCAGCGCCACGGCCGCGGCACCGGCCACCGCCAGCGCGGGGTAGCGGTTGCCCGAATCCGCGTCCGGGGAGCGGCCGATGGGTGCCCTGGTGAGCATCAGCCCGAAGAGCAGCAGGACGACCACCGAGCCGACATAGATCAGCACCTGCACCCAGGCGATGAACTCGGCCGTCAGCAGCAGGTACTCGACGGCCAGTCCGCCGAGCGCCACCACCAGCCAGAGGGCGGCGTGCACCAGCTGCCTGGTGGTGACGGCCATGACCGCCGCCCCCAGGGTGACGACGCCGACCAGCAGGAAGGCGACCTCGACACCGGTCGGCGAGAGGAATCCATGGGTGGCCGTGGTCATGCCCCGCCCTCCTCGGCCCGCGTGGCTTCCCACTTCTCCGCCGTCTTGCGGGCCGCCGCGACCTCCTTGGGCTCCTCGGCCGCCGGGTCGAGCGCGGGCGGCTCGGGCACGGTCCACATCCACTCGCGCAGCCGGTCGCGCTCATGGGTCAGCTCAAGGATGTCGGTCTCGGCGTACTCGAACTCCGGCGACCAGAACAGCGCATCGAACGGACACACCTCGATACAGATCCCGCAGTACATGCACAGCGCGAAGTCAATGGCGAAGCGGTCCAGCACATTGCGGCTGCGCTCGCGCCCGCCGGGCGCGGCCGGGGGCATCGTCTCCTTGTGGGAGTCGATATAGATGCACCAGTCCGGGCACTCGCGCGCACACAGCATGCACACCGTGCAGTTCTCCTCGAACAGACCGATCACCCCGCGGGTGCGGGGCGCGAGTTCGGGCTGTACGTCCGGGTACTGAGCGGTCTGCGCACGGCGCGTCATCGTACGAAGGGTGACGGCCAGGCCCTTGGCCAGGCCGGAACCGGGGATGCTCACTGGATCACCACCTTGACGACTCCGGTCAGCGCGATCTGCGCGAGCGCGAGCGGAATGAGTACGGTCCAGGCCAGCTTCTGCAGCTGGTCCTCGCGCAGCCGGGGATAGCTGACCCGCAGCCAGATGACGACAAAGGCGAGCACCAGCGTCTTCAGCAGCGTCCACAGCCAGCCGAGCCCGTCGGCCCCGGACGGGCCGTGCCAGCCGCCGAGGAAGAGCACCGTGGTCAGACCGCAGAGCACCACGATGCCCGCGTACTCGGCCAGCAGGAACAGCGCGAACCGCAGGCCCGTGTACTCGGTGTACGCACCGAAGATGATCTCCGAGTCGGCCACCGGCATGTCGAACGGCGGCCGCTGCAGCTCGGCCAGGCCCGCGGTGAAGAACACCAGCCCGCCGACGATCTGCCAGGGCACCCACCACCAGTGGAAGGCGTCCACGATCCCCGGCAGCGAGACCGTACCGGCCGCCATCGCGACGGAGGCCGCCGCGAGCAGCATCGGCAGCTCGTACGCCATCAGCTGTGCGGCGGTCCGCAACCCGCCCAGCAGCGAGAACTTATTGGCCGAGGCCCAGCCCGCCATCAGCGAGCCCAGCACGCCCACGCCCAGCACGGCGAGGACGAAGAAGATGCCCGCGTCGACGGACCGGCCCACGGCATTGCCGGGCCCGACCGGGATGGCGATCAGCACCAGCAGATACGGCAGCAGCGCGACGGCCGGCGCGAGCTGGAAGATCCTCCGGTCCGCATCCGCCGGGACGACATCCTCCTTCTGCGCGAACTTCACACCGTCCGCGACCAGCTGCGCCCAGCCGTGGAACCCACCGGCGTACATGGGACCGAGGCGGCCCTGCATATGGGCCATCACCTTGTGCTCGGTCTGCCCGATGGCCAACGGCAGCACCAGGAACACGGCGAACACGGCCACCAGGCGCAGCACCACGTCGAGGGTGTCGCTGCTCATGCGGGGTCGCCTCCGGCGGGGGTGTCGTGGTCCTCGGGCTCCTGCTCGCCTCCGGCGGTACGGGGCCCTTCGGCTCCCTCCGCGCCCGGCTCCGCCGCATCCGCGGGGGCGTCCGGCTCCGCCGGCTCACCGGCGCCGCCGAAGGCGGGGCGGGCGTGATGCCAGGGGGCGTCACCCGCGCTCCGCGCGCCGTCCGGCGCCCCGGGGGCCGCGCCCTCCGCCCGCTGGCTCGCCGACCCTCCGCCCGCACTGCGCGCCCGGCGCGGCGCCGCCGCGGACTGCTGGCTCGCCGACCCCTCGCCCGCGCTCCGCGCCCGCCGTACCGGACGCTCGCCCCCGGCCGCGGCCCCCGCGGCCCCCGCCGGGCGCGCGCCGCGCGCCGGGCGGGCCGGGGCCGGGGGCAGCTGACCCTTGAGCGGCCCCCATTCGTTCGGGTCCGGGACGCCCGGCGGCAGCATCTGGCGCCGCCTGGGCCCGCCGTGCCCGGCTCCCGCCGCGGGTTCCCCCGGCTCCTTCGCGCCGGGCCACGCCTTCACCACCCGCGCCGCCAGGACGAAGTCCTTGCGCAGCGGGTGGCCCTCGAAGCCCTCGGGCAGCAGCAGCGGCACCAGGTGCGGGTGGCCGGTGAAGTCGATGCCGAACATCTCGTGCGTCTCGCGCTCATGCCATCCCGCCCCGGCGTAGACGCCGGTCGCGGTCGGCAGCGCGGGCGCGTCGTGCGGCACGGTGGTCCGTACCACCAGGCGCCGTACGGCACCCGGCGCCGGGGCGACGACATGGGCGCAGACCCGGAAGCCGGTACCGGGCTCGTCGACGGCGCTCAGCCAGTCGAAGTAGGTGCAGCCGAGGGTGTCGCGGGCCGTTTCGAGCGCGCTGAGCCAGCTGTCCGCGGGCACCTCGACGGTCAGCAGCCGGTACGCCTCCTCGGCGGTGGCGCCCTCGCCGAACAGCTCGGTCACCGGGGCGGGCAGCCAGCTCATCGGGGGCCCTCCCCGGGGGACGGCGGCGGTGTGACCAGGCCGCTGCGGAGCTCCGCGACGGACGGGCCCCCGGCGGAGCCGTACCGCTCCCCCAGCGACTCCTGGGCGATCTTCTCCTGGAGCTTGAGGATGCCCTGCAACAGCGCCTCGGGGCGGGGCGGACAGCCGGGTACGTACACATCCACCGGGATGATCTGGTCGACGCCCTTGGTCACCGAGTAGGAATCCCAGTAGGGGCCGCCGCAGTTTGAACAGGCGCCGAAGGAGATGACGTACTTCGGCTCGGGCATCTGCTCGTACAGCCGCTTGACGGCCGGGGCCATCTTGTCGGTCACCGTGCCCGAGACGATCATGAGGTCCGCCTGGCGGGGGCCGGGCGCGAAGGGGATGACGCCGAGGCGGATGAAATCGTGCCGGGCCATGGAGGCGGCGATGAATTCGATCGCACAGCAAGCGAGGCCGAAGTTGAAGACCCAGAGGCTGTAGCGGCGGCCCCAGTTGAGGATGACCTTCATCGGCTCGGGGGCGAGCCGGGCCAGCGGGCCCAGACTGCGTGTCACGTCCACTCCAGGACGCCCTTCTTCCATGCGTACAACAGGCCCACGGCGAGGAAGCCGAGGAAGACGAACATCTCGACGAGCGTGGCCGGGCCGAAGCCCGGCGCGGCGAAGACCGTGGCCCAGGGGAACAGGAAGACCGAGTCCACGGCAAAGATCACATACAGGAAGGCGTAGACGTAGTAGCGCACCTGGGTGTGTGCCCAGCCCTCGCCGACCGGGTCGACGCCGCACTCATAGGTCAGCAGCTTCTCGGGGGTCGGCACCACCGGCCGCAGCAGCCGCCCGGCGCCGAACGCCACGGCGACGAAGAGGACGCCGATGACGGCGAGCAGCCCCACGACGCCATAGCCGTCGAAATACACGGAGCTGTCCGCGATGCCCGCGGTTGCCTCCGGCACGTCCGGCCCCTCGCTCCCGGTGCGGCTTTTCGTCCGCATTTCGACATTCGACGATCTGTACGCACCGGAGTCTAGGCCCTGCCGCGCCTGGATTGAGCAGCGATGTTCGGCCGCAGGTGGGGTTGTCCCTACCCACCACCCCCGACGGCCCCCATGGTGCGACCCATACCGGGCCAGGCAGGCTGGAGGTATGAACGCCCGCACCATGACCACCCGCACCGCGACCGGCGGGGAGCCGCACGCCACGGCCCCGGACGGCGGCCGGCTGCCGCCCGCCCGGCTCGCCTACGACGCATGGACCTGGCGGGAGATCGCACATCTGCTCCTCAATCTGGTCGAGGGCCTGGCCGGGTTTGTCTTTGTGGTGCTGTGGCTGTTTCCGGGCCTGCTGCTGTCGCTGACCGTGGTGGGCCTGCCGCTGCTGGCGCTGGGGCTGACGGGCACCCGGGTGCTGGGCCGGCTGGCGCGGGCCCGGGCGCGGGCGCTGCTGGGCGTGGATGTGGACGAGCCGAGCCCGCTGTCCAGGAGCGCCCGAAAGCGGGGGTTCCTGGGCTGGCTGTGGGCGGCGCTCAGGGATCCGGTGGCGTGGCGCACCGCGCTGTATGCGGTCGTCCGGCTGCCCTGGGGGGTGCTGACCTTCGGTGTCACCCTGGCTTCCTGCTTCGTCGCCTGGCCGGTGCTGGGGTATCTGGCGCGCGGGCTGACCACGGTGGACCGGGTGATGGTGCGCAGCCTGCTGTGCCCGTCCAGCGAGCTCGAACAGCGGGTGGTCGAGCTGGAGCAGGACCGCGGGGTGGTGGTGGACACCGCCGCCGCCGACCTGCGCCGCATCGAACGCGACCTGCACGACGGCGCCCAAGCCCGCCTGGTCGCCCTCGCCATGGACCTCGGCCTGGCAAAGGAAAAGCTCGAAGAAGACCCCGAGGCGGCCGCGAAGATGGTGGACGAGGCACACGGCGAGGTCAAACTCGCCCTCCAGGAACTCCGCGACCTCGCCCGCGGCATCCACCCCGCCGTCCTCACCGACCGCGGACTCGACGCCGCCCTCTCCTCCCTCGCCGGACGCTGCACCGTCCCCGTCAACGTCCACGTCGACCTCGACACCCGCCCCGCACCCGCCATCGAAGGCATCGCCTACTTCACCGTCTCCGAACTCCTCCAGAACATCAGCAAACACAGCCAGGCCCGTAGGGCCGAGGTGGAGCTGTGGCGGGCCAGGAACCGGCTGCTGATCCAGGTACGGGACGACGGCAAAGGTGGCGCCTCCACCGATTCCGGCAGCGGACTGGCCGGGCTCGCCGAACGGCTGGGCTCGGTCGACGGCCTGTTCCAGGTGGATTCGCCGGCCGGCGGGCCGACGGTCATCACGGCCGAACTGCCCTGGCGGGACCGCCAACCGGAACAGCAGGGAACACAACAGCAGGGAACACAGCGGCAGGAAAAGCAGCAGCAGGCAACGCAGCAGTAGGGATAACCCCACCCCCAGGACACCCACCCACCGCATGGCCCCGTCCGGCGCCACACGGAAGGCTGGGGGTCACACGGCGATACCGGCTGGACGAAACGCAAGGACGAGAACATGGCCATTGGTTACGGTGCACATGACCGCCATCCATACCCGGAGGGGCGTCGAGCCCACCGGCTGCCCGTTCTGCTGCGCGCCCCCCTGGCCGGCCGCACTTGGCGCGAGTTCCTCCATCTCCAGCTCAACTTCCCCATTGCGCTGGCCGGTTTCATCTATCTGGCGGTGCTGGGCTCGGTCGGCCTGGGCCTGCTGATCTCCTTTGTGGGGGTGCCGCTGCTGGCCGCCGCCCTCTACGGGGCGCGGGCGCTGGGCGCGGCCGAGCGCTTCCGGGCGCGCATCCTGCTGGGCGTGGAGATGGCGTCGCCGCATCCGGTGCAGGCCGAGAACCGGCGCGGCGGGGCGATGGGCTGGACGATGGCGCTGTTCAAGAGCAGCGTGTCCTGGCGTCATGTGGCCTACGTCCTGCTGCTCTTCCCGTGGGCGCTGTGCACCTTTGTCATTTCGCTGTCGACCTGGCTGGTGGGCTGGGCGCTGTTCCTGTATCCGGCGTACCAGTGGATGTACCCGACGTGGTGGGGGCAGCCGGGGATGCACTTCTACAACAACCCCGGCCGGGACATCTATCTCGACAACCCCTTTGAAATAGGCGTCACTTCCGCCATCGGCCTGACCGTGGTCCTGGTCACCCCGTGGCTGATGCACGGCCTGGTGCAGGTGGACCGGCTGCTGGTGACCTCGCTGCTGGGGCCGTCCCGGCTGGCGGCCCGGGTGGTCGAGCTGGAGCAGGACCGCGGGGTGGTGGTGGACACCGCCGCCGCCGACCTGCGCCGCATCGAACGCGACCTGCACGACGGCGCCCAAGCCCGCCTGGTCGCCCTCGCCATGGACCTCGGCCTGGCAAAGGAAAAGCTCGAAGAAGACCCCGAGGCGGCCGCGAAGATGGTGGACGAGGCACACGGCGAGGTCAAACTCGCCCTCCAGGAACTCCGCGACCTCGCCCGCGGCATCCACCCCGCCGTCCTCACCGACCGCGGACTCGACGCCGCCCTCTCCTCCCTCGCCGGACGCTGCACCGTCCCCGTCAACGTCCACGTCGACCTCGACACCCGCCCCGCACCCGCCATCGAAGGCATCGCCTACTTCACCGTCTCCGAACTCCTCCAGAACATCAGCAAACACAGCCAGGCCCGCACCGCGCGCGCCGAGGTGTGGCGCTCCGGAAACCGCCTGATGCTCCAGGTCTGGGACGACGGCAAGGGTGGCGCCTCCACCGAATCCGGCAGCGGACTGGCCGGGCTCGCCGAACGGCTGGACTCGGTCGACGGCCTGCTGGTGGTCGACTCCCCGGCCGGCGGCCCGACCACGGTGACCGCGGAGCTGCCCTGGCGCGATCGCGGCTGAGAGCCACCTCCTGCCCCCCGGCTCACCGGGCCACCTCCTCGCTCCCCGATTCCTGCGATGCTTGGCACATCGATTGCCGACAGCGCAGCGCATCGCCTGCGCCGAACCAGGGGGCCGGAGTTTCGTGGAGGACAGGGTGCGGGTGGTCATCGCCGAGGATTCAGTGCTGCTCCGTGAGGGCCTGACCCGGTTGCTGACCGACCGCGGACACGAGGTCGTGGCCGGGGTGGGCGACGGGGAGGCGCTGCTGAAGGCGGTGCGGGAGCTCGCGGACGAGGGGGCGCTGCCGGATGTGGTGGTGGCGGACGTCCGGATGCCGCCCACCCACACCGACGAGGGGGTGCGGGCGGCGGTGCGGCTCCGCAAGGACCACCCCGACCTGGGGGTCCTGGTTCTTTCGCAGTATGTGGAGGAGCAGTACGCCACCGAGCTGCTGGCGGGCAGCAGCACCGGGGTCGGCTATCTGCTCAAGGACCGGGTGGCCGAGGTGCGCGAGTTCGTGGACGCCGTGGTCCGGGTGGCCCGGGGCGGCACCGCGCTGGACCCCGAGGTCGTCGCCCAGCTGCTGGGCCGCAGCCGCAAGCAGGACGTCCTGGCCGGGCTCACCCCGCGCGAGCGGGAGGTGCTGGGCCTGATGGCCGAGGGGCGGACCAACTCCGCCATCGCCCGGGAGCTGGTGGTGAGCGACGGGGCCGTGGAGAAGCACGTCAGCAACATCTTCCTGAAGCTGGGCCTGTCGCCCAGTGACGGGGATCACCGTCGGGTTCTCGCGGTGCTGACCTACCTCAGGTCTTGATCAACTGACGTTGTGTCAAATCAATGTCAGGCCCCCTGGTGGGGAGACCGGGCACACGGGGACCGAGGACCAAAGTCGCAGCGAAGCCGGGCCGGGCACCCCGGTTCACCCAAACCCCAAAACCCGGCATACCCGAACATAGAGCCACCAGGTGCGGCGGTCCCGCCACCGGCCCTCCCGGGGCACTCCGGCCCTTCCCCCGTACGATGGCCCAAGGGAACGCCGGTCGGCACCACCGTTGCGCTCCGCCGCCATGAGGGAGGTCCGAAGCAGTGACCAGCCAGGTCAGCCCGGCCGAACAGGCCGATGCAGCCGAACAGCCAGCCTTCTCCCCGCCGAAGGCCGGGGACGAGCCGTCACGCCTCGCCGAACAGCGCGGCCCCTCGTCGGGAAGCGGCTCCACCAAGGAGGTCCGCCGACTGGACCGGGTGATCATCCGCTTCGCGGGTGACTCCGGCGACGGCATGCAGCTCACCGGGGACCGCTTCACCTCGGAGACGGCCTCGTTCGGCAACGACCTGTCCACCCTGCCGAACTTCCCCGCCGAGATCCGCGCCCCCGCAGGCACCCTGCCGGGCGTCTCCTCGTTCCAGCTGCACTTCGCCGACCATGACATCCTCACCCCCGGCGACGCACCGAACGTCCTGGTCGCGATGAACCCCGCCGCCCTCAAGGCCAACCTCGCCGACGTACCGCGCGGCGCGGAGATCATCGTCAACACCGACGAGTTCACCAAGCGCCCCATGGCCAAGGTCGGCTATGACACCAGCCCGCTCGAGGACGGCACCCTGGACGCCTACCACGTCCACCCCGTCCCGCTGACCACGCTCACCATCGAAGCGCTCAAGGAGTTCGGGCTCTCCCGCAAGGAGGCCGAGCGCAGCAAGAACATGTTCGCACTGGGCCTGTTGTCGTGGATGTACCACCGGCCGACCGAGAACACCGAGAAGTTCCTGCGCCGCAAGTTCGCCAAGAAGCCCCAGATCGCGGAGGCCAACGTCGCCGCCTTCCGGGCCGGCTGGAACTTCGGCGAGACCACCGAGGACTTCGCGGTCTCCTATGAGGTCGCCCCCGCCACCACCGCCTTCCCGGCGGGCACCTACCGCAACATCTCCGGCAACCTGGCGCTGTCCTACGGTCTGATCGCCGCCTCCCAGCAGGCCGACCTGCCGCTGTACCTCGGCTCGTACCCGATCACCCCGGCCTCCGACATCCTTCATGAGCTGTCGAAGCACAAGAACTTCGGCGTGCGCACCTTCCAGGCCGAGGACGAGATCGCCGGCATCGGCGCGGCGCTGGGCGCGGCCTTCGGCGGCGCACTGGCGGTCACCACCACCTCCGGTCCCGGGGTGGCCCTCAAGTCCGAGACCATCGGACTGGCGGTCTCGCTCGAACTGCCGTTGCTGGTCGTGGACATCCAGCGCGGCGGCCCCTCCACCGGACTGCCGACCAAGACCGAACAGGCCGACCTGCTGCAGGCCATGTACGGGCGCAACGGCGAGGCCCCGGTGCCGATCGTGGCCCCCAGGACCCCCGCCGACTGCTTCGACGCCGCACTCGAGGCGGCCCGGATCGCGCTCACCTACCGCACCCCGGTGTTCCTGCTCTCCGACGGCTACCTCGCCAATGGCTCCGAGCCCTGGCACGTCCCGGACACCGGCGAACTGCCCGACCTGCGCGTACAGTTCGCCACCTCGCCCAACCACCGGCCGGCCGACGGCACCGAGGTCTTCTGGCCCTACAAGCGCGACCCCCGGACCCTGGCCCGCCCCTGGGCCGTGCCCGGCACCCCCGGCCTCGAGCACCGCATCGGCGGCATCGAGAAGCAGGACGGCACCGGCAACATCTCCTACGACCCGGCCAACCACGACCACATGGTCCGCACCCGCCAGGCCAAGATCGACGGCATCACCGTCCCCGACCTCGCGGTCGACGACCCCTCGGGCCAGGCCAAGACCCTTGTGCTGGGCTGGGGTTCCACCTACGGGCCGATCACCGCCGCGGTACGCCGGGTACGCGCCACCGGCGCGCACATCGCCCAGGCCCACCTGCGGCACCTGAACCCCTTCCCCGCCAACCTCGGTGAGGTCCTGGGCGGTTACCACACCGTGGTCGTGCCCGAGATGAACCTCGGCCAGCTCGCCACCCTGCTGCGCGCCAGGCATCTCGTCGACATCCGCTCCCACACCCAGGTCAGCGGCATGCCGTTCAAGGCCGAGCAGCTCGCCACCGTGCTCAAGGAGGCCATCCGTGCCTAATGCGAACCAGGCTCTCGCACTCGTGCCCAAGGCCGAAGCCCAGCAGACCATGAAGGACTTCAAGTCCGACCAGGAAGTGCGCTGGTGCCCCGGCTGCGGCGACTACGCCGTCCTGGCCGCCGTCCAGGGCTTTATGCCCGAACTCGGCCTGGCCAAGGAGAACATCGTCTTCGTCTCCGGCATCGGCTGTTCCTCCCGCTTCCCGTACTACATGAACACCTACGGGATGCACTCCATCCACGGCCGCGCCCCGGCCATCGCCACCGGCCTGGCCACTTCCCGCCGCGACCTGTCGGTCTGGGTCGTCACCGGCGACGGCGACGCCCTCTCCATCGGTGGCAACCACCTCATCCACGCGCTGCGCCGCAATGTCAACCTCAAGATCCTGCTGTTCAACAACCGGATCTACGGCCTCACCAAGGGCCAGTACAGCCCCACTTCCGAGCTCGGCAAGATCACCAAGTCCACGCCGATGGGCTCCCTGGACGCCCCCTTCAACCCGGTGTCCCTGGCCATCGGCGCCGAGGCCTCCTTTGTCGCCCGCACCGTCGACTCCGACCGCAAGCACCTCACCGAGGTGCTGCGCCAGGCGGCCGCCCACCCCGGCACCGCGCTGGTGGAGATCTACCAGAACTGCAACATCTTCAACGACGGCGCCTTCGAGGTGTTGAAAGACAGGCAGCAGGCGCAGGAGGCGGTCATCCGCCTTGAGCACGGGCAGCCCATCCGCTTCGGCGCGGAGCTCTCGAAGGGGGTCGTCCGCGACCCCGCCACGGGCGATCTGAAGGTCGTCGAGGTCACCCCGGAGAACGAGGCGCACATCCTCGTCCACGACGCGCACTCCGCCTCCCCCACCACCGCCTTCGCGCTCTCCCGCCTCGCCGACCCCGACACCCTGCACCAGACGCCCATCGGCGTCTTCCGCAGCGTGGACCGGCCGGTCTACGACACGCTCATGGCCGACCAGCTCGACGCCGCCGTCGAGCAGCACGGCAAGGGCGACCTCGCCACCCTGCTGGCGGGCAACGACACCTGGACAGTCGTCGGCTAGCGCGCGCGAACAGTCCACCGGCCGGGCACCGATCGGGTGTCCGGCCGGGGCGTCTATCCACCCGGACGCATGGGTACCCGCTCTGATATGGGCATGGCCACCAACGCCGAAATCCCCATCCGCGACCGGCTCCGCTACCGCCTCAAATGCCGACTCCTCGGCCCGCCGCTCGTCACCGAGCAGCTCGCCCACGAGAAGCTGTCCAACCCGATGGCGCTCGGCGTGCTCGCCTCCGACTGCATCTCCTCCACCGCATACGGCACCGAGGAGATGCTGCGCATCCTGGTCCCGGTCGCCGGCGTCGCGGCCTTCACCCTGCTGATGCCGGTCACCGGCGCGATCCTGCTGGTGCTGCTGCTCCTCACGCTCTCCTACCGCGACGTGGTCACCGTCTACACCCGCGCGGGCGGCTCCTATGTGGTCGCCCGGGAGAACTTCGGACCGCGCATCGCCCAGATCGCCGCCGTCGCCCTGCTGGTCGACTACATCGTCACGGTCGCCGTCCAGACCGCCGCCGGCACCGACGCCCTGATCTCCCTCGCCCACCTGGTCGGCCACCGTTACACCGGCATGGACCATCTCAAACTCCCCATCACCGTGGGCGTGGTGGTGGTGCTGATGTACGGGAATCTGCGCGGCATCCGCGAAGCGGGCCGGGCCTTCGCCACGCCCGCCTACCTCTTCATGGTCGCCGTCGCCCTGATACTGGTCGTCGGCCTGGTGCGCGCCCTGACCGGCGGCCTCCCGCACGCCAATGTGCACGCCCAGGGCGCGATCGACCTGGGCACCTCCGGCCATGGCTGGCTGTACGGCACCTCGCTCTTCATGGTGCTGCGCTCCTTCGCCAACGGCGGCTCCTCGCTCACCGGCCTGGAGGCGATCTCCAATGGCGTCTCGGCCTTCCGCAGCCCACAGGGGACCAACGCCCGCCGCACCCTCACCGCGATGAGCATCATCCTCGGCGTCATGGTGCTGGGCGTCTCCACCCTCGCCCACTTCACCCATGCCATCCCCTTCCAGGACGGCAACCCCACGGTGATCGCCCAGGAGGCGCACCTCATCTTCGGCAACAGCTGGGTGGGCACCACGGGCCTGGTCTATGTCCAGCTGGCCACCGCGCTCATCCTCTACACCGGCGCCAACACCCCCTTCACCGGCTTCCCCTTCCTGGCCAGCTTTGTCGCCGAGGACCGCTTCCTGCCCCGCCAGCTCACCCGGCGCGGCCACCGCCTCGCCTTCTCCAACGGCATCATCTGCCTCACCGTCGTCTCGCTCGCCCTGCTGTTCGTCACCGGCAGCAGCGTGGACAAGCTGGTCGCCCTCTACGCCATCGGCGTCTTCACCGGCTTCACCATGGCGGCGGCCGGGATGACGGCCCACCACTGGCGCCGCGACGAGCCGCACCGCCGGCTGAAGATCGGGGTGAACCTCGCCGCCGCCGTGGTCTCCGCCATGGTCGTGGTGATCTTCGCGATCACCAAGTTCACCGAGGGCGCCTGGCTGGTCGTGGTGATCTTCCCGATCGGGGTGTGGGCACTGATCCGCATAAACCGCCAGTACCGGCAGGAGGCCGAGGCCCTGGAGAACGTACCGGCCTTCACCACCGAACGCCCGCGCTGGCGGCGGCACTTGGTGTACGTCCTGGTCGACAACCTCGACCTGGCGGCCGTCAAGGCGCTGCGCTACGCCCATGAACTGCGGCCGGACGAGGTGCGGGCCCTGCACTTCGTGATCGACGAGACCCGCGCCCGGCGGCTGCTCGCCCGCTGGGAACAGACGCCCGGCACCAATGTGCCGCTGGAGCTGATCGACTGCCCGGACCGCAGATTCCGGCACGCCGTCGCCCAGCTCGCCGCCCGCAAGACCGCCGACGGCACCACCGCCCTGACCCTGCTGATCCCCCGCCGCACCTACTCCACCCCGCTGGGGCGGCTGCTGCACCGCGACACCGGCGAGCAGATGGCCAAGACCCTGGAACAACTGCCGAACGTCATCGTCACGGTCCTCCCCTTCGACGTCTCCAAGGCGGTGGAACGGCTCCGGGCCCAGCGGCCGGCCCACCCGGACCCCCTGTCATGACCGTCATGCGATACACGTATGACATACACCCCCGAAGGGCGCTACCTTCGCATGGCCACATCCCCATCGCACCGCCCCCCGGGAGGGAACCATGAATCCCGACGAGCCGACGCAGAGCGACATACGCACCGGCTTCCTGTACGGCGCCGCCGCCTACGGAATCTGGGGCCTCTTCCCCCTGTACTGGCCCCTGCTGGAGCCCACCGGAGCCTTTGAGATCCTCGCCCACCGCATGGCGTGGTCGCTCATCACCGTCGCGGCGGTGCTCGCCGTCACCCGCCGCTGGGCGTGGATACGCCCCCTGCTCCGGCAGCCCCGGCGACTGGCGATGATCGCGGTGGGCGCCATCGTCATCTCCGTGAACTGGGCGATCTACATCTGGGCCGTGAACGCCGGGCATGTCGTCGAGACCTCCCTGGGCTACTTCATCAACCCCCTGGTCGTCATCGCGCTCGGCGTCCTGGTGATGCGCGAGCGGCTGCGCCCCGCCCAGTGGGTGGCGGTGGGAGTGGGCGCCGCGGCCGTCGTGGTGCTGGCGGTCGGCTACGGCAAGCTGCCCTGGATCGCGCTGGGGCTGGCGGCCTCGTTCGGCACCTACAGCCTGGTGAAGAAGAAGGTCGGGCTGGGCGGCCTGGAGTCGCTGGCCGCCGAGACGGCCTTCCAGTTCCTGCCCGCGCTCGGCTTCCTGATCTTCCTCGGCGCCCGCGGCCAGAGCACCTTCGCGAGTGCGGGCACCGGGCACGCGCTGCTGCTGGCGGTGTCCGGGCTGATCACGGCGGTACCGCTGGTCTCCTTCGGGATGGCGGCCGTACGGCTGCCGCTGTCGGTGCTCGGGATGCTCCAGTACCTCGCCCCGGTGTTCCAGTTCGCGCTGGGCCTGTTCGTCTTCCACGAGGCCATGCCCGCCGAGCGCTGGGCGGGCTTCGGACTCGTCTGGCTGGCGCTGGCGCTGCTCACCTGGGACGCGCTGCGCACGGCCCGGGCCGCGCGGAGGGAACTGGAGGCGGCGCGGCACCCGGTGGCCGGCGGGCAGCTGTCCGATGGGCGGCACACCGTGACCGAAATCCGCTCTTGACCCACCCCGGATGGACCCCCAACATCATGTCCACGTCAAGTGGAGTTGGGAGCCCCCCATGTCTGTTCTCAACGGACCGACCCCGCCCCGGAGACGCCGCACCACCGCCGGCCTGCTGGCCGCCGGCGCGGCCCTGACCGCCGCACTGCTCGGCGTCTCCGCCACCCCCGCCACCGCCACCCCCGCCGCCACCGTCGCCGCACCCGAAATACCCGCCGCCAACGTCAAGGCGCATCTCAACCAGCTGCAGTCGATAGCCGACGCCAACAACGGCAACCGCGCGCACGGCCGCAGCGGCTACCGGGCGTCCGTCGACTATGTGAAGAGCAAGCTGGACGCCGCCGGATTCACCACCACCCTGCAGCAGTTCAGCACCAATGGCGCGACCGGCTACAACCTCATCGCCGACTGGCCGGGCGGCGACAGCGACCATGTGGTGTTCGCCGGTTCCCACCTGGACTCGGTCAACGCCGGCCCCGGCATCAACGACAACGGTTCCGGCTCGGCCGGTGTCCTCGAGGTCGCGCTGGCCGTCTCCCGCGAGGGCTACAAGCCCGCCAAGCACCTGCGGTTCGGCTGGTGGGGCGCGGAGGAGCTGGGCATGCGCGGCTCCAGCTACTACGTCAACCACCTGCCCGCCACGGACCGGTCAAAGATCGACGCGTATCTGAACTTCGACATGATCGGCTCGCCGAACCCGGGCTATTTCGTCTACGGCTATGACCAGAAGCTCGAATCGCTCTTCGAGAACTGGTTCACCGCCAAGAACATCGCCACCGAAGTCGACACCGAGGGCGACGGCCGCTCCGACCACGCCTCCTTCCAGCAGGCGGGCGTCCCGGTCGGCGGGCTGTTCAGCGGCGCCGACTACATCAAGTCCGATGACCAGGCCCAGAAATGGGGCGGCTCGGCCGGCCAGGCCTTCGACGCCTGCTACCACCAGTCCTGCGACACCTACGCCAACCTGGACGACACGGCCCTGGGCACCAACAGCACCGCCATCGCCAACGCGGTGTGGACGCTGAGCGCATAGCCCCCGCGCACGGGCCGGCGCGGCTCACCGCCGCATCGCAGGCCCGCCCTCCCCCGCCCGGTCGGCGCCGACCAAGCCGAGCAACTGGCGGCAGCAGCGCGCCGATTCCTGCACCCAGGCCAACGCGCACACCGGGTGCGGCAAGGCATCGGGCGGGGCATGGGCCGAGCGTCTGCGCACATAGTCGATTCCGACGCGTACGACGTCATCAAGGCCGCTCAACGCCTCCACCACCCGCAAGAGCAGCTGGGTATGCCTGGCGAGGTCCTGGATCAGACCGTTCAGCACGACAGCGTCGAGCAGGGCGCCCGCAGGCGGTTCGGCCAGGGCCCGCGCGATCGTCTCCCGGATCCGCGCGGCGTCGTCGGAAGCCATGGCCTCCGGTGTGGAGGCGTTCAACGGGCCTCCCCGGGAGCGTAGTCGGGGGCGGGGAGTGCGCGGGCCAAGGCGTAGTACGCCTCGGGTACGTCCGCCCGCCACGGGCGCCGACCCCCGGCGCCGGGGCCGGGGCCAGGGCCGCGAGTCGCGGCCGAAGGCAGCAGCGGGTGCCTCTCCTTGAGTCTCTGCTGAAGCGTCAAGCGCTCCGACGTGGGCGACGAGGGCATGGCGATACCAGGGAACTCGGGCATGGAAGGGCTCCAACGCGAGGCAGGGGTGTGGACGTTGACGGCGGGCCGCCGCATGGCGATCAGCGGGCGAGCGTGAACATGATGCGCGTCACCATGACCCCAGCCAGGATGCACTCGCGGACAACCTACTCGCAACATTGGAATCAAGATCCGCAAAGAAAAGACATACGTTCTATCGACGCCTACCCCCGCACCGCGGCACACTGCACCCGTACGACCACCAGGAGGACCTTAAAAGCCCTTCTACCGCCCCCTGTTGCTCCACCAGCCACCCGATGGGACGCAATACACACCCGCATGCGACCCAGCAGCCAGACGAAAGGCAAAACGGGAGAATGCCGACAGTGCAACTGGTCCCCACACTCCGTAGGCGTCGTCTCGGCGAAGCTCTCCGCAAGTTCCGCAGCGAAGCCAGCATGACCATCGACGAGACCACCGCGACCATGGGTTGGGACCGCAGCAAGCTCTCCAGAATCGAGAACGCCAAAGCCCACATCCGTCCCGCCGAAGCATCAAAGCTCCTCGGAATCTACGGTGTGGACGCACCGGACGTCCTCATGGCGATCGAAGCCCTGGCCAAGGACGCTGGCAAAAAAGGCTGGTGGCAGACCTACGGCAACGTCGTGGACCCTCTGACCAAGGACTACCTGTCGCTGGAGACCGACGCGGAGAGCACACGCGTCTGCTCTCCCAACGTGATCCCGGGGCTTTTCCAGACGGGAGCCTACGCCCGGGAGATCATCGCCGCAGGGTCTTTCCGGCGTACCCAAGATGAAGTGAATGCCTTCGCCGAAGTCCGCAAGGCTCGCCAAGCCGTGCTCACCACACACCGCGACGGAACAAGGCCACCACTGATTTTCTGGGCTGTCATCCACGAAGCCGTGCTCCACCAGCGTTTCGCCTCCCAGCCGTCGCTGATGCGCGACCAGCTCCGCCATCTGCTGGACATGGGCGAACTGCCGAACATCACCATCCAGGTGCTGCCCATGGCGATGGCCCCGAACCCCGCAATGATGGGTCTCTTCGAGGTCGTCCGATTCCAAGACCCATGGCCCACCATCGCCCTCGTGGAAACCCTTGTGGGCGGACAGTTCGTAGAGGGTACTGACGACGTGAACATCTTCGAGGCCGCCTTTGAGCGCACTGTCGCTGCCGCTCTTCCCGTGGACGACTCACGGGAGATCATTAAAAGAATCATGGAGAAGGACTAGAGCATGGATCGCAAGGAAGACCTTTACACCCTCGACCTGAGTGAGGCGAGCTGGCGTAAATCTCCCGACAGCAATGGCAGCCAAGCGTGCGTCGAGATCACCGACTTGCCTGACGGCGGCATCGCCGTCCGCGACTCCAAGAACCCCCACCGCCCGGACCTGCGCTACACCGCCGACGAATGGGCAGCCTTCCGCAAGGGCATAGTCAACAACTCGCTGTAAAAGCGAAGTCCAACGCCAACGGATGAACACGTCCCTCTCCCCGCCCAGAGAGAGGGACGCCCGTCACAAGTGGAGGGCGGCGCCGACCAGGTCGCCGAGCGGCTGCTCGCCGCGATCACCGCCAAGCTGGAGTCCGAGCCGACCGCCACGCTGGCGATGCTGCGATCCATGCTCACCCACCCGGAGGCGGCGGTCGGTGTCAGGGCGGCGATCGCGCGGCAACAGGCCCAGCTCAGTGCGGCCCTGGACACCCCCGACGCCGAGCTGCGCACGGCGGTGTTCGGAGCGATCAGCCTCGGCTTGGTCATGGGGCGGTACTTGCTGGAGCTCGACGGGCTGAAGGACGCCCCGCCGCAGGAGGTCGTCGAGGTGCTGCGTCCCTGCATCGAGGTGCTGGCCAATCAGCCGGTTTTCGAGCCCCGTTGCCAAACCGGCGACAGGTGACCTCGCCGGGTGCGGTGCGGTCGGACTGGGCACATCTCCGGAGTGGTCGCCCGACTCATCGAGCACATCCTGCGCAGGATCCCCCGAACTCCACATCGTGGGCGTGCATAGCGAGCCGCTGCGTAGCCACGTCGGCTGACGTATGAGCAACGCCTGGCTCCCCGTGCCGGGAGCCAGGCACCTGCTACCTGCACGGTCAGGTCGACGGCGGGCAGCATTTGCGCAGCATCGCGTCGCGGAAGGCGGGAAGCCACCCCTTCCGCCTGCGTCCGCGAGCCCGGCTCACCTCGTCGTCGGTGTGCACGGCGAATGCCCGCACCTGCGGCACCCCATCGGCCAAGTGCAGCCGCGCGACACCGCCCTTGCGGCCGCCGGGCGGGGCGGTCCTCGCGATTTCTTACATCGGAGGTAATCGACGGGGTTTACATCCCAGTAGCAGGATCGAGTCGTCAGGCGGTGCCCGTCTTATTCCGGGCCCGGCTGCCCATGACTCTCTGCACTGAGGAGAACGCGTGAGTGACATCGAAGCGAAGGTGGAAAAGTACGTCGCCACCTGGGCCGAACCGGACCCCGGGGTTCGGGGCAAGACAATCGCCGAACTGTGGGCGGAGGACGGTGTCTACAGCAATTCCGCGACCGTGTACCGGGGCCTTGAGGGCATCGAGTTGGCGGTGACGGAAGCGTATGACGCCTTTGTTCCCCAGGGCTTCACCTTCCGGGTCGCGAAAATCGACACCAACCACGAGGCCGTGCGCTACCAGTGGGAGGTCATCCCGCCCGGCGGCGGCGAGCCGACGATGAAGGGCACGCAGTTCGTCATCGTCGGCGAAGACGGCAGGTGGCTGCGCGACCACCAGTTCATCGACCTGGCTCCGGCCAACTGACCGGAGCCAACGGCAGACCACCGGCAAAGCCAGGTGCCTCATCCCTGGCTTGCCGGTCCCCTGCTGGACTGCGGCTTTCTTGCTGGTAATGGAAACGGCTGGCCGGATACCCCTGTGCCGATTTTCGGCGGATATCCCCGTGATTGCCGAAGGTTTCCCGACAGCGCCGCCGGTCTCAGACAGAAGACCTGACGATACATCAATCGGGAGTCGAGACAATGTCGGTTGACACAGATATCCGCCCCGCTCCGGCCGGAACGGCAGAGGCGGCAGAGGCGGCAGAGGCGGCAGAGGCGGATTCGGGCCGCGGCGGCCTGGTCCGGATGCTGATCGTAGTGTCCGGCATGTTCATGATTGCGTTGGACTTCTTCGTGGCCACCGTGGCCATCCCGTCCACCCGTGCGGACCTGCACGCCAGTGCCGCCGCGCTCGAGTTCTTCATCTCGGGGTTCAGCCTCGCCTATGTGGCGTGCATGCTCACCGCCGGCCGGCTGGGCGACCTCTACGGCAGGCGGCGGCTGTTCGCCATCGGCATGGTGCTGTTCACCCTGGCCTCGCTGGGCGCCGGCCTGGCCCCCAACTCGGGTGTGCTGATCGCCGCGCGGGTCGTCCAGGGCATGGGCGCGGCGGTGATGACCCCGCAGATGTTGGCCATCTTGAACACCTCCTTCTCCGGGCCCGCCCGGGTACGGGCCTTCACCGCCTTCGCCCTGTCCATGGGCATCGGCGCGACCTTCGGCCAGTTCATCGGCGGCCTGCTGATCCACCTGGACATCGCCGGGCTCGGCTGGCGCACCATCTTCCTCATCAACGTCCCCATCGGGCTGGCCTCTCTGGCCCTGATGCGCAAGTACATCCCCGAATCGCGCGGCGCCGGGCGCGAAGGCCTGGACCTGCTGGGCGCCCTGCTGGGCTCCGCCGGCCTGCTGGCCGTTGTGCTGCCCCTGGTGGAGGGCCGGGAGCAGGGCTGGCCGGCCTGGTCGTGGGTGTGCCTGGCCGCCTCGCTGCCCCTGTTCGCCGCGTTCGTGGCGCGTCAGCACCGCCTGGAACAGCGCGGCGGGGCGCCGCTGATCTCGCTCAAGCTGTTCCATGAGCGTGCCTTCTCCGTCGGCATCCTGATCATCCTGGGTTTCTTCGCCGCGATGGCCTCCTTCATGCTGGTGCTCGCCCTGTACCTGCAGGAGGGCCGTGGCCTGTCCGCGCTGGCGTCCGGCTCCATCTTCGCGGCCCTGGGCGTCGGTTACGTCCCGGCCGCCTTCGCCGCCCCCAGGCTGGCCGCCCGCATGGGCAAGCAGATCCTCACCCTGGGCGCTCTGGTGGTGGCGGCCGGCTACGGGCTGCTGATCCTGGCCGCGTCCTCGATCGGCACCAGCGGACCGGCCGCCTGGATCATGCCGGGGCTGTGTGTGGCCGGCATCGGCATGGCCCTGTTCGCCAACCCCGTCACGCCCACCGTGCTCTCCGGCGTCTCGCCCGACCATGCGGCCGCGGCCGGCGGCGTGCTGTCCACCGGCCAGGAGGGCGGCAACTCCCTGGGCGTATGCGCCATCGGCGTGATCTTCTTCGGAATCCTCGGCCACGGCAACTACACCCACGCCTTCGAGTGGAGCGTAGCCCTGCTTGCGGGCTTCACCATCATCGTCGCCGCGCTCGTCCAGCTTCTGCCCAAGCCGGCCCCCCAGAGCTGACGCCGGCGCGATGCGCACAACCCCCCTCGGACATGCAGTCGCGTCCGAAGCGTTGGCAGACAATGATCCTGTACGGCGGGCCGGTTGACTGCCTGCCCACAGGACGAGGTGAGGGCTACATGACGACGATGACGACGATGGCGACGACCCTGCGTCAGACCCAGTCCCTGGGTGACCTGCTGCGGCAGTGGCGCAAGCACCGCCTGCTCAGCCAGCTGGAGCTGGCGGCCAAGGCGGAGATATCCCCCCGTCATCTGAGCTTTATCGAGAACGGCCGCTCGGTGCCCAGCCGCGAGACCGTGCTGCGCCTGGCCACCGCCCTCGGCCTGGAGCTGCGCGAGCGCAACCCGCTGCTGCTGGCGGCCGGTTACGCTCCCGTCTACCACGAGACCAGCCTGGATGCGCCCCATATGTCGGCGGTGCGGGCCATGGTGCGCCAGTTGCTCGCCGCGCACGAGCCGTTTCCCGCCGTGGTGCTGGACCGCTACTGGAACCGCGTCGACGCCAACCAGCCCGCCCTGCTCTTCCGCGCCGACGTCGCCCCCGAACTCCTCGAAGAGCCGGTCAACCTGCTGCGGGTGAGCCTGCACCCGGAGGGATGTGCCCCGCGGATACTCAACCTCGGCGAATGGCGCGCCCACCTCTTCAGCCGGCTGCGCCAGCAGATCATGATGACCGCCGACCCCGAACTTGCCAAGCTCTACGAGGAGTTGGCCGGCTACCCCTGCGACCAGGCCGAGCCCAAGATCGAACTGCCCGGCCCCGGCCAGATCGCGGTCCCGCTGCGCATGGTCCACGAGGGCCAGGAGCTGGCCTTCTTCAGCACCATGGCCACCTTCGGCACACCGCTGGACATCACCGTCGCCGAGCTGGCCATCGAATCCTTCTACCCGGCCGACACCCGGACCACGGAATTCCTCAGCCGGATCCGGTGGTAGACGCGGGAGTCCTGGCCGCGGACGGCAGCCTGGCCCAGCGGCTCCGGCACGCCTGTCCCCGGTCAGGCCGTGATGTCCTTGGACGTGAACCGGGCCCAGGCCGCCGACCCGAACACCGCCGCATACAGCGCCTGAAGGCCCAGGTTGCGCCACACCTGGTCCCAAGTGACCGGATCCCGCAGCAAATCCGAGAAGCTCAGCCAGTAGTGCGGGAACAGATACGGCTGGATCGCGTGCAACTGCGGGAACTGGTCGAGGATCTGCACCGTGATCAACAGCCCCACCGTGGTGGCCATCGCCGCGATGCCGCTGCCGGTGAGCGTGGAGACGAACAGGCCCAGCGCGGCGATGCCCACCAGCGAGGCCGCCACGATCCCCGCGATCGCCACCGCCCGCAGCATGCCCTCCCCCAGGGACACGGTCGTCCCGCTGATCAACGTGAAATCGCCCAACGGGAACAGCAACGCCCCCACCGCGAGCGCGGACAGGGTCACCACCAGGGTGGCGGCCAGGCAGAAGGCCATGACGGAGACGAACTTGGCCAGCAGCAGCCGGGTCCGCCCCGCGGGGGCGACCAGCAGATAGCGCAGCGTCCCGGTGGACGCCTCGCCCGCGATGGCGTCCCCGGCCACCACCCCGATCGCCATCGGCAGGAAGAACGGCAGGGTCGCGGCCAGCGCGGCGAACACCAGGAACAGACCGTTGTTGGTGATCTGGCTGATGAACGCCGGGCCTTCACCACCCCGGTCGTCGAACGAGCCGCCGCCCCCGCCCGTTTCGATCTTCACCGCGATGCCGATCACCACCGGTACGGCACACAGCACCCCCAGCAGTGCCAGCGTCCGCCAGCGGCGGAACACCGTCACCACCTCGCTGCGGAACAGGGACAGCCGCCACAGCGGGTTCGGGGTCCGCGCGGCCGGCATGGCCGTATCAGCCTGCGACATCGAAGCCCTCCCCGGTGAGTGCGACAAAGGCGTCCTCCAGCGAGGCCCGTTCGGTGCCGAAGGCCCGCACCCGCACCTGGGCCCCGACCAGCGCGGCATTGAGATCCGCGAGGTCGGCGGCCGGTTCGCCGGTGGGGAGTTCGCCGGTGACGCGGTCGTCCCGGACCACGAGATCGTTCACACCATGCTCCTTGAGGACGCGGACCGCGTCCGCGGTGTCGGGGGTGGTGACGGCCAGCCGGCCACGGGTGGAGGAGGCCAGCTCCCCCACCGTCCCCTGAGTCAGCAGCCGCCCCTGCGCCATCACCGCGGCATGCGTACACACCTGCTCGATCTCATCGAGGAGATGGGAGGAGAGGAAGACGGTGGTGCCCTCCGCCGCCAGCGACCGCACCAGCGACCGGATCTCCCGCATGCCCTGCGGGTCGAGCCCATTGGTCGGCTCGTCCAGCACCAGCAGCTCGCGCGGCTGGAGCAGCGCGGCGGCCAGACCGAGGCGCTGCTTCATGCCGAGGGAGTACGCACGGGCCTTCTTGCCCGCCGCCCCAGTGAGGCCCACCCGGTCCAGGGCCTCGGCGACCCGGGCCGAGCGGGTGCCCGGATCGGCGGTGGGGTCGGCCGCGTCATACCGGACGAGATTGTCCCGGCCGGAGAGAAAGCCATAGAGCGCCGGTCCCTCAATGAGCGCCCCCACCCTGGGGAGCACCCGCCCTCCGGCCCGCGGCATCGGCTCACCGAGCACCCGGGCCATTCCCGAAGTGGGTTCTATCAGGCCCATGAGCATGCGAATGGTGGTGGTCTTGCCGGAGCCATTGGGGCCGAGGAAGCCGAACACGCTGCCGCGCGGCACCAGTAGATCCAGCCCGGCGACGGCGAGCTGCCCCCCGCGATAACGCTTGGTGAGCCCCCTCGTCTCGATCACCGCCGACGGTGCGGAGCGGTCCTCCACGGCTTTCCCTTCGTCTGTCCCCACCGCGGATGGCCCCGGGCCGGCGGCCGGGGCCATGCGTACGGCGGACGGCCGGCTACTTGCCGCCCGCGGCCTTCAACAGCGCGTCCTTGGTGACCGCACCGGCATACACCTTGCCGTCATCCGTCAACAGCACATTGACCAGCCGGGTGCTCACCAGACGGCCGGAGCCAAAGGGACCGGACACCTTGGTGCCAAAGCTGTCCAGCAGTGCGGAGGCACCGCCCCCCTGCTTCGCCTTGTCCGCCCCCTGGCGCGCCCCGGGCAGCGCGCCCTTGTCCATGGCCTTGCCCCCGGTGATCTCCACAACCGAGGTCCAGCCCTTGCCGATGACCTTGGGCCCGGCCTGCTGCTGCTCCCGCCCGTGCTCCGCCGCACCCGGCCGGCCCGGCTTGCCCTCGGTGACCTTGGCGCCCTTGGGCGGGGTGAAGGTGAAGGCGGACGCACCGGGCTTGCCGAAGGAGACCTTGGTGAAGGCCGCGTCGACGGCCGCCTTGCCACCGCCCTTGGGCGTGAGGGTGAACTTCAGCGGCACACCGTTCTTCGCGTCGACGGCGATGCGCACGGCCCCGACGGTCGTCTCGCTCTGCTTGGGCTTGATCGTCAGCTGATAGGCATCCCGGCCGGCCACCTTGGCCGTGCCGTCGACTGCCACCGAGGTGGTGTCGTCCACGGCGGCGAGCATCTTCTTGGCCAGCTCCTGCGGCGTGGCACCGGCCAGGTCCTTGGGGGCCTGGTGCTTCGGGGCGCCCTGCTCCCCCGGCGCCGTCGAGTGATAGGCGGTGTTGCTGCCGCTGTCGTACGCCCAGACCTGGTCGCCGTTGTGGATGAGGCTGTACTCGGCGGTGCGCTCCACGATCGACACCCGCTGCTTCTGCGGGCCGTCGGCGGCCACCCGCAGCGTGTGCGTACCAGCGGCCAGCTCGGTGAGTTTGGTGTCCGGCGCGGCGGCCGAGCCCTTGTCGCCCTTGTCGCCCTTGCCGTGCCGCTCGCCGCCCAGACCGCCCTGGCCGAGCGACATGCCCGAGGGCAGCGCCGGAATGCCCAGATCCGAGGTGATGCGCACCGAGCCGGACAGCTGCTGCACATCCGACGCCGCCATCTTGGCTATCAGGTCCTGTGCGCTGATCTTCGGCAGCTCGGGGTCGCCCGCACTGGCGAGGGCCGAGCCGATCCCGATGGTGGCCGCGGCGACTCCGGCCACCGCCACCGGCACCGCGTAACGGACGGCCTTGCGGCGGTTCTTGCTCTCGGGGAGGGCGGGGTCGGCGGCATCGTCGCCCGCGCCCGGTGTCGGTTGGATCCGTGCCATGTGCTCTACCTCCGTCGTCGGCGGCGGTCATCGGCTTGCTGCACTCGCCCACACCCAGAGCCATTGTGGCCCCGACCGCCCGGTGATGGCGCTGGAGTCCGGAGGATTGCCCCCGGCCGCCACCGTCCATTCCACCAACAACGCCCGGCCCGGTCATCAGCCGACGGCATCAACTCCCCGTACCTCTCGGGTATGACACCCCCCGGAGACGGACCCGCCCAGCGGCGGAGCAAGGGCGCATCCGGGTGCCGGACGGTCAGCCCGCCCGGTGCACCACCGCGTCACAGAGCTCTTCCAGCGCGGTCTTGGCACAGCAGTCGGGCAGCGGCGCCAGCGTGGCCCGCGCCTGGTGGGCGTAGCGGACCGTGTCCCGCCGGGCCTGCTCGAGAGCCGGATGGGCGCGCAGCCGGACCAGCACCTCGGCATGCCGGCCGTCGTCGGTGAGATCGCCCTCGAGCAATTCGCAGAGCTCCAGATCGCCCGGCGCACGGGTGGCCGCCGCCTGGGCGCGCAGGTGCAGTACGGGCAGGGTGGGGATGCCCTCGCGCAGATCGGTGCCGGGGGTCTTGCCGGACTCATGGGAGTCGCTGGCGATGTCGAGCACATCGTCGGCGAGCTGGAAGGCGGTGCCGAGCCGCTCTCCGAAGTGGCTGAGGATCTCCACCACATGCTCGTCCGCGCCGGACATCATCGCCCCGTACCGCCCGGCGACGGCGATCAGCGAGCCGGTCTTGCCCGCGATGACATCGAGGTAGTGCTCGATGGGGTCGCGCCCGTCGCGCGGGCCCGCCGTCTCCAGGATCTGGCCGGTGACCAGGCGCTCGAACGCCTCGGCCTGGATCCGGACGGCCTCCGGGCCGAGGTCCGCGAGGATCCTCGAGGCGCGGGAGAAGAGGAAGTCGCCGGTGAGGACGGCCACGGAGTTGCCCCAGCGGGCGTTGGCGCTCGGCACGCCGCGGCGCACATCGGCCTCGTCCATCACATCGTCGTGGTACAGCGTCGCCAGGTGGGTGAGCTCGACGACCACCGCCGAGGGCACCACACCGGGGGCGTACGGGTCACCGAACTGCGCGGCGAGCGTCACCAGCAGCGGCCGGAACCGCTTGCCGCCGGCCCGCACCAGGTGCTGAGCGGCCTCGGTGATGAAGGGCACATCGCTCTTGCAGGCCGCCAGGAGGCCCTCCTCGACAGCGGCCAACCCGGCCTGGACATCGGCTTCAAGAGCCTGGTCCCGCACGCTCAGCCCGAAGGGCCCGACGACGGTCACGAGGGGTACTCCTGTCTGCCTGCGAACACGGGGATTGTCGATGTGTCGCTGTCTTCACCAAAAGTCAGCGTATCCGGTCGGCTGTCGATCATCGTGGCCGCCTGCCGCTTCGATCGCTCCGCCGGTACCCATCCCGCCCCTGCCCACAGCCGACGACGAGGACGCACCCCCCAGGCCGCTCAGCCTCCCGCCACTGCCCGCGCAACGCGCGGTGACGCATACTCCGTCCCACAGACAAATCGCATCACCGGCCCAAAACTCGCCGCCGCCGGCAACCCGGTGAAGTACAGCCCCGGCACCGACGACCGGTACCCCGCCCCCAGCCGCGGCCCGCCCGCGCCCACCGCCAGCCGGGTGCGCAGCCCGGCGCCGAGGAAGTCCAGCGCCGCCAGATCCACCCGGTACCCGGTGGCCGCGATCACATGGTCGGCGGCAAGCTCACCCTCCACGCCCCCGGCGTCCGCCAGCGTCAGCACCGGCCGCCCCTCGACGACCCGCGCCCGCACCAGCCGCTTGCCCTCGGTGACCTGCACCCGCCCCACGAAGCGATCGCGCAGCCACCACGCGCCGAGCGGCCCCAGCACCCGCCGTACCAGGTACTCCCGGGTCCGCGGCGGCAGCCGCCGGAAGCCGTCCGCGTGATACGAGAAGGCGTACAGCGACCAGGCCCGGCCGAAGGGCGTATCCGGCTTGAGCATCGACTGGCCGTCCGGCGCGGCACCGAACCGCACCGCGCCCCGCCGCCGCGCGACCACCCGCACCGACGCCGCCCCCGCGTCGGCCAGCAGCACCGCCGTCTCCAGCGCCGACTGCCCGGCCCCGACGACCACCACCTGCTGCCCGGCGAAGCCCGACAGATCGTTGTGGTGCGAGCTGTGCGAGATGGGCCCGCTCGCGGAGGGGCCGTCCGGCACGGCCGCCGCCAGCTCGGCGGGCACCCGGGCGAGCCCGCTCAGCCCGGTGGCCACCACCACCGCCCGGGCGGCGAACTGCTCCCCGGAGTCCAGCTTCAGCTCGAAACCGGGCCCGGTGTCCCGGCGTTCCACGGACACCACCCGCACCTGCTCCAGGTCCGGGACCAGCCGCCGCTGGAACCACTGCCCGTACCGCGCGAACGTCTCCACCGGGATGGTGTCCCAGTCCGACTCGTACCGCTGCTCCCCCGTGTCCAGACAGAAGTCGGACAGCCTGTGCCCCGGCTGCGGGGCATCGATGTCCGAGGCCACCGGAGTGGACTTCAGCAGCATTCCCGCGGGCATGTGTTCGCGCCAGCTCACCATCGGTGAACCGAAGACGCGCGTCGAAATGGAGCGCGCCCGCAGATGAGCCGCGGTCGAGAGGCCGTATGGACCGGCCCCGATGACTGCTACCGGAAGTGTCACGTGTCCCCTCCAGGGCATTGCTCGGCCTGTCGGCCAACTCGACTGGACCACTGGATCGTTCTGGCGGCTGGATCGTTCTGGCGGTGTGGGATCAGTTCGGCGTGGGATCAGTGCCGCGTGGCCACCTGGGCCGCGCGCCGCCGCGAGCGCCACATCTGCCACAGGTGTTGCGCGCCCGGCCGGATGAACCGGGCGAGCATGGTGAAGAACGGCTTCATGTCGTCGCGGGCCACCCAGGCCAGCTCGGTGCCGCTGGCGCGGGGCGGGGCATGGGGAGTGGTGTAGCCGCTGCGGCGGTAGGCGGCGAGCGCGGGCAGGTCGATGTTCTCCACGATGAAGCGGCGGCCCGCGAGCTGCTCCCCCTCGGGCACCTTGCGCCCGGTGAGGTCCAGGTGCTGGGCGCGCACCACATCGATGCCCGCCTCGTTCTCGAAGAGGCGGAACTGGGCGCCCATCCGGGGGTTGAAATCCAGCAGCTTGTACTGGCCGTCCCGCCGGTCGAACCGCCAGTCCAGGTCGATGATGCCGCAGAACCCGATCTGCTTGATGAACTGGGCGGCCATGGCGGCCAGTTCGGGGTTGTCGACGATATAGGCGTTGGCCGTCATGCCCGCGTGCGGCGGCCAGGAGCGCACCTTGACCCCGGTGAACAGGGCCAGCGGGGAGCTGTCCCGGTCGAAGTAGGCATGGACGATCCAGTCCTCGGCCTCCTCGCGCGGCAGGTACTCCTGGAGGATCACCCCGGGTGACGGCCCCCAGTCCCGCGCCAGGTCCAGCAGTTCGCGGGGGCCGGCGATGCGCGTGGTGCCGGGCACCGCGGGGTGCCGGCGCCGCTCGAAGGCCTCGCGGTTCTTGGCCACCAGCGGGAAGTTCGCCACCCCCGCGTACTTCTCGATCTCCTCGTACGAGACCGGGAACAGCGCGGCGGGCGAGGGCACACCATGCTCGACGCACAGCTCGTGCAGCCCCTGTTTGCTCGCGAGTCTGCGCGGCAGCTCCGGCTCCACCGGCGGGAAGAGAAATGGACCGGCCAGCTCCGCGGCGTGCTCCGCGATCAGCACCGCCGCCTCCTCGTCGGTGGGCAGCAGCACGGCGGGACGGCCGATCCGCTCGCCGATCCTCAGCAGCCCCTCGACTAGTTCCCCGGCCCGCTCCGTACCCTTCGTCGGCCAGACGAAGCCCGCGGTCAGATAGCGGGAGAGGGCGGCGGGAGTCCAGCGGTCCTCGGTGATGGCGTACATGGGCACGCCGAGTCTGCCGAGGCTGCGGATGGCTCCGACGCCGCCATGATGTAGTGGATAGTCGCCGAACTTGACAATCAACCCGGGAACGGATCGGTCCGCCGCGGGCGCACTCCTGTTCGCCACCAGCACCCCCATGGCCACCCAGCCTCAGCGGCCCCCCACTGTGTGTGACCCGACTAAGGACGCTACTTCGGAATCGACGCTTCCAGCAAGGAGTTACCGGACATTGCCCTGCCTTTTCCCGCCTATGGGGCAGCGCCCGAACATCTCTTGCCCGTCGGCCGTCAACCCGTAATGTGTGGCCCGAGTGGAACCCGTCCACCGGCCGCGAGCATCCAGGAGAAGGCGAGGCAGCGACCCCCATGCCCGAGCACATCCCGCAGCTGCCCGAAGGCGACCCCTTCGGCGCGGACACCCTTCCGTACGGCGTCTTCACCACCCCCGACGCCCCGGACCACCCCCGCATCGGCGTCCGCTACGGCGGACATGTGCTGGACGCGGCGGCGGCCGCGGCCGAGCATGGCTCCGCCTACGCCGATCTGCTGGACCAGCCGGTGCTCAACCCCCTGATGGCGGCGGGCCGTCCGGTCTGGCAGGCGGTCCGCGAGCAGATCCGCGGCTGGCTGGCCGACGGGGCCTTCCACCCCCTCGACGAGGTGACGCTCCACCTGCCCTTCGAGGTCGCCGACTATGTCGACTTCTATGCGAGCGAGCACCACGCGGGCAATGTCGGCCGCATCTTCCGCCCCAACGGTGATCCGCTGACTCCCAACTGGAAGCATCTGCCCATCGGTTACCACGGGCGCGCGGGTACGGTCGTGGTCTCCGGTACCGAGGTCGTGCGCCCCCAGGGCCAGCGCAAGGCCCCCACCGATGAGCTCCCCTCGTTCGGCCCCTCGGTCCGGCTGGACATCGAGGCCGAGGTCGGGTTCGTGGTCGGCACCCCGGCGCCGGCCAACACCCCCGTGCCGCTGGACGACTTCCGCGCGCATGTCTTCGGCGTCTGCCTGGTCAACGACTGGTCGGCGCGCGACATCCAGCAGTGGGAGTACGTACCGCTCGGGCCGTTCCTCGGCAAGTCCTTCGCGACCTCCGTCTCCGCCTGGATCACCCCGCTGGACGCCTTTGACGCCGCCCGTACGGCACCGCCGGAGCGCACCCACCCGCTGCAGCCCTATCTGGACGACGCCGACTCCGAGCCCGGCGGCCTCGACCTGCGCCTCGAGGTGGCCATCAACGGCAAGACGGTGACCCGGCCGCCCTTCGCCACCATGTACTGGACGGCGGCCCAGCAGCTGGCCCATATGACCGTCAACGGCGCCTCCTTGCGCACCGGCGACTTCTTCGCCTCCGGCACGGTCAGCGGCCCGGAGGAGGATCAGGTCGGCTGCCTGCTGGAGCTCACCAGGGGCAAGGGCCCCTACCTCGCGGACGGCGACGAGGTCACGATCACGGCCTGGGCACCGGGCCGGGATGGCGCCCGGATCGGCCTGGGCGAGGTCGTGGGACGCGTGGCACCGGCCGCGACCGGCTGAGCACTCAAAAACGCCGGACGGGTCGAACTCAGCCCGTCCGGCGTTTGAGGACAGCGCGCGCAGCGTGCTGCGGGGTTTGGGGCGTAGCCCCAAGAAACGGTGAAAGGGCGGGACCGGGGCATCCCTCCCGCCCGAACCTCACCGCACGAACACCCCGGCCTGCCCCGCCAGATCAAGGAAATACTGCGGCGCCACGCCCAGCACCAGCGTCACTGCGACCCCCACCCCGATCGCCACCGAGGTCAGCGGACTCGGCACCGCGACCGACGGACCGTCCGCCTTCGGCTCGCTGAAGAACATCAGCACAATCACCCGCACATAGAAGAACGCGGCAATCGCCGAGGACACCACACCCACGATCACCAGCGGCACCGCCCCGCCCTGCGCCGCCGCCTTGAACACCGCGAACTTCCCCGCGAACCCACTCGTCAGCGGAATGCCCGCGAAGGCCAGCAGAAACACCGCGAACACCGCCGCGACCAGCGGCGAACGCCGCCCTAGCCCGGCCCACTTGGACAGGTGGGTCGCCTCGCCACCGGCATCCCGCACCAGGGTCACCACCGCGAACGCCCCCAGCGTCACAAAGGAGTACGCGCCCAGATAGAACAGCACCGAGGAGACGCCATCCGGGCTGACGGCCAGCACACCGGCGAGGATGAAGCCCGCATGGGCGATGGACGAATAGGCGAGCAGCCGCTTCACATCGGTCTGTGTCACGGCGACCACCGCACCGACGACCATCGTCACGATTGCCACCCCCCACATCACAGGCCGCCAGTCCCACCGCAGCCCTGGCAGCACCACATACAGCAGCCGCAGGAGCGCGCCAAACGCGGCGACCTTGGTCGCGGCGGCCATAAAGCCGGTCACCGGCGTCGGCGCACCCTGGTAGACATCCGGGGTCCACATATGGAACGGCACCGCACCGACCTTGAAGAGCAGCCCCATCAGCACCATCGCCCCGCCGATCAGCAGCAGTGCGTCATTGCCCATGGTCGAGGCGAGCGCCGGATTCACCGTCTGCACCGTCCCGTTGACCACATCGGCGATGCCGGAGTACGTCACGGTGCCCGCATAGCCGTACAGCAAGGCGATGCCAAAGAGCAGGAACGCCGAGGAAAAGGCGCCCAGCAGGAAGTAC
Source organism: Streptomyces xingningensis (assembly GCF_054957865.1). Classification (NCBI taxonomy): domain Bacteria; kingdom Bacillati; phylum Actinomycetota; class Actinomycetes; order Kitasatosporales; family Streptomycetaceae; genus Streptomyces; species Streptomyces xingningensis. Next base: position 28,126 of record NZ_JBDJPF010000012.1, on the reverse strand, counting down.
TTGACCGCCGCCTCCTGGGACAGCAGCCGCTTCCGGCGGGCCAGCGCGCACAGCACATACAGCGGCAGCGAGAAGACCTCCAGCGCGACAAACAGCGTCAACAGGTCGTCGGCGGCGGGGAAGACCAGCATTCCGGCGGTGGCGAAGAGCATCAGCGGGAAGGCCTCGGTGGTCGTCCAGCCCGCCCTCACCGCCTCTCGCTCGCCCTCGCCGCCCGGCACCGCGGCGGGCTGTGCGGCAAAGGAGTCGACGCGGCGGCCGTGCGCCGCCGGGTCCAGCCGGCGCTCGGCGAAGATGAACGCGGAGACCAGGGCGACCAGCAGCACGGTGCCCTGGAGGAACAGTGCCGGGCCGTCCACCGCGACGGCGCCCATGGCCGCGGCGTGCGCCTTGTCGGTGCCATAGCCGTCGGCGGCCAGCGCGACGACGGCGGCAAAGGCGGCGGCCAGGCCGACCACGCTCACCAGCAGCTGGGCGTGGTAGCGGGTGCGGCGCGGCAGGAACGCCTCGACCAGGATGCCCAGGACGGCGGCGCCGAGGACGATCAGTGTCGGTGACAACTGGGCGTACTCGATATGCGGTCCGGGGATCTTCTTGGGGGCATCGCGAAGCGCCGGATGCGCCGACGCCATTGTCCACAGGCTGTGGACAGTTGCTGTGTGACTCACTTCGCGCCCTCCGCAGTGCTCACGCGAACATCGGGTGTCGGATCGGTCTTGTGCACCTGCGACATCGTCTGCTCGACGGCCGGGGCGACGATCCGGGTCAGGGGCTTGGGGTAGACGCCGAGCAGGAGCAGCAGCGCGATCAGCGGTGCCACCACGGCCAGTTCACGCACCCGCAGGTCCGGCATGGAGCGCACCGGCTCCTTCACCGGGCCGGTCATGGTGCGCTGATAGAGCACCAGCACATAGAGCGCCGCCAGCACGATGCCCAGGGTGGCGATGGCGCCGACCGCCGGATAACGGGTGAACGTGCCCACCAGGACCAGGAATTCGGAGACAAAGGGCCCCAGGCCCGGCAGCGACAGCGTGGCCAGACCACCGACCAGGAAGGTGCCGGCCAGGACGGGGGCCACCTTCTGCACCCCGCCGTAGTCGGCGATCAGCCGGGAGCCGCGGCGGGAGATCAGGAAGCCCGCGACCAGCATCAGAGCGGCCGTGGAGATCCCGTGGTTGACCATATAGAGCGTGGCCCCGCCCTGACCCTGGGTGGTCATCGCGAAGATGCCCAGGATGATGAAGCCGAAGTGGGAGATCGAGGCATAGGCGATCAGCCGCTTGATGTCCCGCTGGCCGACGGCGAGCAGCGCCCCGTACAGAATGCTGACCAGCGTCAGCGCGATGATCACCGGGGTGGCCCACTTGGACGCCTCCGGGAAGAGCTGGAGGCAGAAGCGGAGCATGGCGAAGGTGCCCACCTTGTCGACCACCGCGGTGATCAGCACGGCGACCGGGGAGGTGGACTCGCCCATGGCATTGGGCAGCCAGGTGTGCAGGGGCCACAGCGGCGCCTTGATCGCGAAGGCGAAGAAGAAGCCGAGGAACAGGGCCCGCTCGGTGACGGTGGCGAACTGCAGCTTGCCTGCGGCCCGCGCCTGGACGATCTCCTGGAGCGAGAAGGTGCCCTGGCCCAGCTGGTGGGCGGTCACGGCATACAGCCCGATCACGGCGGCCAGCATGATCAGGCCGCCGGCCAGGTTGTAGAGGAGGAACTTCACCGCGGCGTAGGAGCGTTGGGTCGCCGACTCCTCCTCGGTGCGCGGCCCCGCCCGGTCGCCGAAGCCCCCGATGAGGAAGTACATCGGGATGAGCATGGCTTCGAAGAAGATGTAGAAGAGGAAGACATCGGTGGCCTCGAAGGCGATGACCACCATCGCCTCGACCATCAGGATCAGCGCGAAGAACCCCTGGGTGGGCCGCCAGCGCCGGTTGGGGGAGGTGCCCGCGGCGGAGCCGCTATCAGACACCGCCAGCGGATCGGCGTCATGCCAGCCGGCCAGCAGGATAAAGGGGATGAGCAGTGCGGTCAGGGCGATGAGCACCACCGCGATGCCGTCCACGCCCAGTTCATAGCGGACCCCGAAGTCCGCGATCCAGGAGTGCGACTCGGTGAGCTGATAGACACTCCGGGCATCGGGGTCAAAACGGATCAGCTGGACCGCCGCCAGCGCCAGGGTGGCCAAGGAGACGGCCAGGGCCAGCCACTTGGCGGCCTCGCGGCGCACGGCGGGCACCGCGGCGGTGGCGACCGCACCCAGCGCGGGGACCGCCGCGGTGACCGTGAGCAAGGGAAATGACATCGTTTAAACCGCCCTCATCAGCAGGGTCGCGGCGATCAGCACCGCCGCGCCGCCGAACATCGAGACCGCGTACGACCGCGCAAAGCCGTTCTGCAGCCGGCGCATCCGGCCCGAGAGGCCGCCGACCGAGGCGGCGGTGCCATTGACGACGCCATCGACCAGCTTGTGGTCGACATAGACGAGACTGCGGGTGAGATGCTCCCCGCCGCGCACCAGCACCAGGTGGTTGAAGTCGTCCTGGAGCAGATCGCGCCGGGCCGCCCGGGTGAGCAGCGAGCCGCGCGGGGCGGTGCCGGGCACCGGCCCCCGGCCGTACTGCGCCCAGGCGAGGGCGACGCCCACCACCAGGACGGCCATGGTGGCCCCGGTGACGGTGAGGGCACTGACCGGCGAGTTGCCCTCCTGGTGCCCGGTCACCGGCTCCAGCCAGTTGAGGAAAGCGTCATTGATGCTGAACAGCCCGCCGGCGAAGACGGAACCTGCGGCAAGCAGCACCATCGGAACGATCATGGTCTTGGGTGGATCGTGGGGATGCGGCATCTCACCGCCGGGCCGACCGCCGGACGCGGCACCGGACCCGTCGTGCGCGGCGGAGCTCGCGCCCCCCGCGCCCTCGGCCGCGCCAGCGGCCCAGCGCTGCTCGCCGAAGAACGTCAGCACCATCACCCGGGTCATGTAGTAGGCGGTGATGGCCGCGCCCAGCAGGGCCGCGCCGCCGAGGATCCAGCCCTCGGTGCCGCCCTTGGCGAAGGCCGCCTCGATGATCTTGTCCTTGGAGAAGAAGCCGGACAGTCCGGGGAAGCCGATGATGGCCAGATAGCCCAGGCCGAAGGTGACAAAGGTGACCGGCATGTACTTCCGCAGGCCGCCGTAACGCCGCATGTCCACCTCGTCGTTCATGCCGTGCATCACGGAGCCCGCACCGAGGAAGAGACCCGCCTTGAAGAAGCCATGGGTCACCAGGTGCATGATCGCGAAGACATAGCCGATCGGCCCCAGCCCGGCGGCCAGGACCATATAGCCGATCTGGGACATGGTCGAGCCCGCCAGGGCCTTCTTGATGTCGTCCTTGGCGCAACCGACGATCGCACCGAAGAGCAGCGTGACCGCGCCGACCGTGACCACCGCGGTCTGGGCGTCCGGCGCTCCCTCGAAGATCGCCCCGGAGCGGGTGATGAGGTAGACGCCCGCCGTCACCATGGTGGCCGCGTGGATGAGGGCCGAGACGGGGGTCGGGCCCTCCATGGCGTCTCCGAGCCAGCTCTGCAGCGGCACTTGGGCCGACTTGCCGCACGCCGCGAGCAGCAGCATCAGGCCGATCGCGGTGAGCTTGCCCTCGCCCGCCCGGCCCGCGTCGGCGAGCACCGAATCGAAGGCGAAGGTGCCAAAGGTGGCGAACATGATCATGATCGCGATCGACAGCCCCATGTCGCCGACCCGGTTGACGATGAACGCCTTCTTCGCCGCGGTCGCCGCGCTCGGCTTGTGCTGCCAGAAGCCGATCAGCAGATACGAGGCCAGGCCCACGCCCTCCCACCCGACATACAGCAGCAGGTAGTTGTCGGCGAGGACCAGCAGCAGCATCGCGGCGAGGAAGAGGTTGAGGTAGCCAAAGAAGCGCCGCTTGCGCTCGTCGTGCGCCATATAGCCGACCGAGTAGAGGTGGATCAGCGTGCCCACCCCGGTGATCAGCAGCACAAAGGTCATGGACAGCTGATCGAGCTGGAAGCCGACATCCGCCCGGAAGCCGCCGACCGGCACCCACTGGAACACCGTCACCTTCAGCGTGCGACCGGCACCGCTCTTGCCCAGCATGTCGGCGAACAGCACCACGCCCAGGGCAAAGGACACGGCCGCGAGCGCCGTGCCCACCCAGGGCCCGCCGCGGTCCAGTCTGCGCCCGCCGCACAACAGCGCCGCCGCGCCCAACAGCGGCACCAGGACGAGCAGTCCGATGAGGTTCTCCACGTCAGCGTCCCCTTACAGCTTCAGCAGGCTGGCGTCGTCGACCGAGGCCGAGTGACGGGCGCGGAAGACCGACACGATGATCGCGAGGCCGATCACGACCTCGGCGGCGGCCACCACCATGGTGAAGAACGCGAAGATCTGGCCGTCCAGATTGCCGTGCAGCCGGGAGAAGGTGACAAACGCCAGATTGCAGGCGTTCAGCATCAGCTCGACACACATGAAGACGACGATCGCGTTCCGCCGGATGAGCACCCCGACGGCCCCGATGGTGAACAACAAGGCGGAAAGATAGAGGTAGTTGACCGGATTCACTTGGCGGCCCCCTTCGGGTCCTCGCTGCGGTCGCGCTCCAGCCACTGCTGCGACCGCTGCTCGAGCGCCGCCAGCTCCTCCAGCGCCTCGCCCGAGACATCACGGATCTGACCCCGGGCCCGCAGCGTCTCGCTGACGCTGAGCTCGGACGGGCTGCCGTCCGGCAACAGGGCCGGGATGTCCACCGCGTTGTGCCGGGCATAGGTGCCGGGGGCGGGCAGCGGTGTCACCTGCTCACCCGCCCGCACCCGCCGCTCGGCCAACTGGCGCTGGGTGGCGGCCCGCTCGGTGCGCTCCCGGTGGGTGAGCACCATCGCCCCGACGGCCGCGGTGATCAGCAGGGCGCCGGTGATCTCGAAGGCGAACACATACTTGGTGAAGATCAGGGCGGCCAGCCCCTCCACATTGCCCCCGGAGTTGGCCTGGCCCAGCCCGTTGAAGTGGTGCAGCGAGGCATTGCCGATCCCGGCGAACAGCAGCACGGCGAAGCCCAGCCCGCACAGGGCGGCCAGCCACCGCTGGCCCCTGATGGTCTCCTTGAGCGAGTCGGCCGCAGTGACACCGACCAGCATCACCACAAAGAGGAAGAGCATCATGACCGCGCCGGTGTAGACGACGATCTGCACGACCCCCAGGAAATACGCGCCATTGGCGAGGTAGAACACCGCCAGCACAATCATGGTGCCGGCCAGCGAGAGGGCGCTGTGCACCGCCTTCTTCATCAGCACCGTGGCCAGCGCGCCCAGCACGGCGACCACGGCCAGCACCCAGAACTGCACCGCCTCGCCCGTCGAAGTGGTGGAAGCCGCGGCGATGTTCATGCCTCCGCCCCCTCTTCCGCGGGCTTCTCCCCTTGGGAAACGGCCACTTGGCGCACCGTGCCCGGCGCCCGCTCGGTCACCAGACCGCGGTAGTAGTCCTGCTCGGTCATCCCCGGATAGATCGCATGCGGGGTGTCGACCATGCCCTCCTCCAGGCCCGCGAGCAGCTCTTCCTTGGTGTAGATGAGCGACTCCCGGCTGCGGTCGGCCAGTTCGTACTCGTTGGTCATGGTCAGTGCCCGGGTGGGGCAGGCCTCCACGCACAGGCCGCACAGGATGCAGCGCAGGTAGTTGATCTGGTAGACCCGGCCGTAGCGCTCGCCCGGCGAGTAACGCTCCTCGTCGGTGTTGTCCGCGCCCTCCACATAGATGGCGTCCGCCGGGCAGGCCCAGGCGCACAGCTCACAGCCGATGCACTTCTCCAGGCCGTCCGGGTGCCGGTTGAGCTGATGGCGGCCGTGGAAGCGCGGCGCGGTGGGCTTCTTGTACTCCGGATATTGCTCGGTGAGGCGCTTCTTGAAGACGTCCTTGAACGTCACACCGAAGCCGGCCACCGGGTTTTTGCGAGAAGAACCGGTCTCGCGAGAAGAGCCGGCCCTGCGGGAAGACTCAGCTGACACCGTCACCCTCCTTTCCGTCACGCACAGTATCGACTCCGCCACTGACAATGAGCTCTCGCTGCTGCCTGGAGGGCCGGCGCGGCACCGGCGGCGGCGTCTGACCCGGCAGCGGCGGCACCGGGAACCCGCCCGCCATCGGATCGAATCCGCCCCCCGGGCCGGGCTCCGCGGGCTCCCGCCCCTCGTGCTCCCGGAAGATGTCGACGACGAACGAGAGCAGCACGATGGCGATGACCGCGCCCGCGATGTACAGCACGATCGACTGGAAGTCGTAGTTCTCGTTGCGCAGCGCCCGCACCGTCGCCACCAGCATCAGCCAGACCATCGAGACCGGGATGAGGACCTTCCACCCCAGCTTCATGAACTGGTCGTAGCGCAGCCGGGGCAGCGTCGCCCGCAGCCAGATGAAGAAGAAGAGCAGCAGCTGAAGCTTGATGACGAACCAGAGCAGCGGCCACCAGCCGTGGTTGGCGCCGTCCCAGAACGCCGAGACGGGGTACGGAGCCCGCCAGCCGCCCAGGAACAGGGTCACCGCGACCGCCGAGACCGTGACCATGTTGACGTACTCGGCCAGCATGAACATCGCGAACTTGATCGAGGAATACTCGGTGTTGAAGCCGCCGACCAGGTCGCCCTCGGACTCGGGAAGGTCGAACGGCGCCCGGTTGGTCTCGCCGACCATCGCCACGATGTAGATGATGAACGACACCGGCAGCAGCAGGACGTACCAGCGGTTGTGCTGGGCCTCGACGATCGACGAGGTCGACATCGACCCCGAGTAGAGGAAGACGGCCGCGAAGGAGACACCCATCGCGATCTCGTAGGAGATCATCTGGGCGCAGGACCGGAGCCCGCCGAGCAGCGGATAGGTCGAGCCGGAGGACCAACCTCCCAGCACGATCCCGTAGATGCCCACCGAGGCGGTGGCCAGGATGTAGAGCACCCCGATCGGCAGGTCCGTGAGCTGCATGGTGGTGCGGTGGCCGAAGATGGAGATCTCGTTGCCCGCCGGGCCGAAGGGGATCACCGCGATGGCCATGAAGGCCGGGATGGCCGCGACGATGGGCGCGAGGATGTACACCACCTTGTCCGCGCGCTTGACGACCAGGTCCTCCTTGAGCATCAGCTTCACGCCGTCCGCGAGGGACTGCAGCATGCCCCAGGGGCCGTGCCGGTTGGGGCCGATGCGCAGCTGCATCCACCCGATGATCTTGCGCTCCATGACGATCGCCACCAGCACGGTCAGCATCACGAACGCAAAGCAGAAGACCGCCTTCAGGAGCACCAGCCACCAGGGGTCCCGGCCGAACATCGACAGGTCCTCGGCGGCCAGTTGATGCAGGGAGCCGGGCTCCCACCCCGCAACCGCGATCACGACCGCACCTCCGGTGCCTCGGCTTCGGTGTCCTCGCCCGGATCGGTGTCGGGGCCGATCCGTACGGGCTCTCCGGGGCGCGCCCCGGTGTCGGAGGCGACACCGCCTCCGGTGGAGTTCAGCGGGAGCCAGACCACCCGGTCCGGCATGGCGGTGATGCGCAGCGGCAGCCGGACCGTCCCGGCCGGGCCGTGCACGGCCAGCGTCTCGCCGTCGCGCACGCCCGCCTCGGCGGCGGTGGTGGCCGAGAGCCGGGCGAGCGCGGCGTGCCGGGTGCCGGCCAGCGCGTCATCGCCGTCCTGCAGCCGGCCCTGGTCGAGCAGCAGCCGATGACCGGCCGGCAGCGCCTCGCCCTCGGCGGGCTCGGACCACGGCCGGGCGGGCTCCTGGGGTCCGGCGGCATATCCGCCGTGCCAGCGGCCGAGCCGGGCCAACTCGGCCCGTACGGCCCGCAGATCGGGCAGGGCCAGCCGCGCGTCCATCGCATCGGCCAGCATGTGCAGCACCCTGGCGTCCGCCATGACGTGCCGCCGGGTCATCTGGTCGGGCTTGAGCGCCGCCTCGAACGGGCGAGCTCTTCCTTCCCAGTTGACGAAGGTGCCCGCCTTCTCGGCCACGGCGGCCACCGGGAACACCACATCGGCCCGGTCGGTCACCTCGCTCGGCCGCTGCTCCAGGCTGACCAGGAAGCCGATGGCGTCCAGTGCCGCGCGGGCCCGGGCGGGGTCCGGCAGGTCCGCGACCTCGACGCCGGCCACCACCAGGGCGCCCAGCTCGCCGACGGCCGCGGCCTCGACGATCTGGCCGGTGTCCCGGCCGGGGCTGCGCGGCAGTTCGCCGATGCCCCAGGCGGCCGCCGTCTCCTCCCGGGCGCGCGGATCGGTGGCCGGGCGTCCGCCGGGCAGCAGTCCGGGCAGGGCACCCGCCTCGAGGGCGCCGCGCTCACCGGCCCGGCGCGGCATCCACACCAGCGCCGCCCCGGTGGCGGTCGCCGCCGCCATGGCGGCGGTCAGCGCACCGGGCACCCCGGCCAGCCGCTCGCCGACCACGATCACCGCGCCGTCCGCGCGCAGCGCGTCGGCGGCGGCCCGGCCGTCGGCGTCCAGCCCCGGGGCCCCGTCGGCCGATGCCGCCAGCGCACTCAGCCACTCGGTCTCGGTGCCGGGCGCGGCGGGCAGCAGGGTGCCGCCCACCTTGGTCAGCCCGCGGGTGGCATGGGTGGCGAGCGAGAAGGTGCGCTGGCCGTGCTTGCGCCAGGCCTTGCGCAGCCGGAGGAAGACCCCGGGCGCCTCCTCCTCCGCCTCCAGCCCCGCCAGCAGCACGGCCGGGGCCTTCTCCAGCGCCGTGTATGTCACCCCGGAGCCGTCGAGGTCCCTGCCCCGCCCGGCCACGCACGCCGCGAGGAAGTCGGCCTCCTCACCGCTGTGCACCCGCGCCCGGAAGTCGATGTCATGGGTGTCCAGCGCCACCCGGGCGAACTTGGCGTAGGCGTAGGCGTCTTCGAGGGTCAGCCGGCCGCCCGTCAGCACCCCGGCCCGGCCGCGTGCGGCGGCCAGGCCGCGGGCCGCCGCCGCCAGCGCCTCCGGCCAGCCGGCCGGTTCCAGCACGCCCTGGGCGTTGCGCACCAGCGGGGTCTCCAGCCGCTCCGGCCGCTGGGCGTAGCGGAAGGCGAAGCGGCCCTTGTCGCACAGCCACTCCTCGTTGACCTCGGGGTCGTCGGCGGCCAGCCGCCGCAGTACCTTGCCGCGCCGGTGGTCGGTGCGGGTGGCGCAGCCGCCCGCGCAGTGCTCGCACACCGACGGCGAGGACACCAGGTCGAAGGGCCGGGCCCGGAACCGGTAGGCCGCCGAGGTCAGCGCCCCCACCGGGCAGATCTGGATGGTGTTGCCGGAGAAGTACGACTCAAAGGGGTCGCCCTCGCCGATGCCCACCTGCTCCAGCGCGCCGCGTTCCAGCAGCTCGATCATCGGGTCGCCGGCGATCTCGCTGGAGAAGCGGGTGCAGCGGGCGCACAGCACACAGCGCTCGCGGTCCAGCAGGATCTGCGTGGAGACGGGGATCGGCTTCGCATAGGTGCGCTTGCGGCCCTCGAAGCGGGTGTCGGCCTGTCCGGCGGTCATCGCCTGGTTCTGCAGCGGGCATTCACCGCCCTTGTCGCACACCGGGCAGTCCAGCGGGTGGTTGATGAGCAGCAGCTCCATCACTCCGCGCTGGGCCTTCTCGGCCACCGGCGAGGTCAGTTGGGTCTTGACGACCATCCCGTCGGTGCAGGTGATGGTGCAGGAGGCCATCGGCTTGCGCTGGCCCTCGATCTCGACGATGCACTGCCGGCAGGCGCCCACCGGGTCCAGCAGCGGGTGGTCGCAGAAGCGCGGGATCCCGATGCCGAGCAGCTCCGCCGCGCGGATCACCAGGGTGCCCTTGGGGACCGAGATCGCGATGCCGTCGATGGTGACGGAGACCAGGTCGTCCGGTGGTACGGCCGCGTTCCCCCCGCCGGAGGGGGCTGACGTGGTGACTGTCATGCACGCACCTCCGAGTGCGAGTCGGGCCCGTCCGCCCACACCGTGGACCTGGCCGGGTCGAAGGGGCAGCCCTTGCCCCTGATGTGCTGTTCGTACTCCTCGCGGAAGTACTTCAGCGAGGAGAAGATGGGGCTGGCGGCACCGTCGCCGAGGGCGCAGAACGACTTGCCGTTGATGTTGTCGGCGATGTCGTTGAGCTTGTCGAGGTCGGCCATCCGGCCCTTGCCCGCCTCGATGTCTCGCAGCAACTGGACGAGCCAGTAGGTGCCTTCGCGGCAGGGGGTGCACTTGCCACAGGACTCATGGGCGTAGAACTCGGTCCAGCGGGTGACCGCCCGCACCACGCAGGTGGTTTCGTCGAAGCACTGCAGGGCCTTGGTGCCGAGCATCGATCCGGCGGCGCCCACGGCCTCGTAGTCCAGCGGTACGTCCAGGTGCTCCTCGGTCAGCAGCGGGGTCGAAGAGCCGCCCGGGGTCCAGAACTTGAGCCGGTGGCCGGGGCGCATGCCGCCGCTCATGCCCAGCAGCTGGCGCAGGGTGATGCCGAGCGGTGCCTCGTACTGGCCGGGGCTCGCGACATGGCCGCTGAGGGAGTAGAGCGTGAAGCCCGGGGACTTCTCGCTGCCCATCGAACGGAACCATTCCTTGCCCTTGTTGAGGATCGCGGGAACCGAGGCGATGGATTCGACGTTGTTCACCACAGTGGGGCACGCATAGAGCCCCGCGACCGCGGGGAAGGGGGGTCGGAGCCGGGGCTGGCCGCGGCGTCCTTCGAGCGAGTCGAGGAGGGCCGTCTCCTCGCCGCAGATATAGGCGCCTGCTCCCGCGTGCACGGTGATGTGGAGGTCGAGTCCGCTGCCCAGGATGTTCCGGCCGAGATAGCCCGCCGCGTATGCCTCGCGTACGGCCTCGTGCAACCGCCGTAGCACGGGGATGGTTTCACCGCGCAGATAGATGAAGGCGTGGTCCGAGCGGATCGCGTAGCAGGCGATGATCATTCCCTCGATGAGGGAGTGCGGGTTGGCGAAGAGGAGGGGGATGTCCTTGCAGGTGCCCGGTTCGGATTCGTCCGCGTTGACGACGAGGTAGTGCGGTTTGCCGTCGCCCTGCGGGATGAACTGCCACTTCATCCCGGTCGGGAAGCCCGCGCCACCGCGGCCGCGCAGCCCGGAGTCCTTCACATAGGCGATGACCTCGTCGGGGGTCATGGCGAGGGCCTTGCGCAGCCCCGCATAGCCCTCGTGGCGCACATAGGTTTCCAGCGTCCATGAGCGGGGCTGGTCCCAGAAGGCGCTCAACACGGGTGCGAGCAGCTTCTCGGGGCTGGTTTCACTGATCTCCGGTGCCACGGTCATCCCTCCCCCTCCTCGGATGGGTGCTGCGGCCGGTGGGGCGGTGCGGTGCGTGGGGGTCCGACGCGGGGGCCGCCCTCGCCCTGGGCCAGCCGCAGTCCGGCCAGCGAGGCCGGTCCGGCCCCGCCGCTCGCCTCGACGGCGCCCGGCCGTTCATCGGGGAAGCCGGCCAGCACGCGGGAGGTCTCGCGGTAGGTGCACAGGGGTGCGCCACGGGTGGGCTCGACGGTGTGCCCGGCACGCAGTTCGTCGACCAGCCGTTTGGCGCTGTCCACGGTCTGGTTGTCGAAGAACTCCCAGTTGACCATCACCACGGGGGCGTAGTCGCAGGCCGCGTTGCACTCGATGTGCTCAAGAGTGACCTTGCCGTCGGCGGTGGTCTCGCCGTTGCCCACCCCCAGGTGGCGGCGCAGGGCGTCGAAGATGGCGTCGCCGCCCAGCACCGCGCACAGGGTGTTGGTGCACACCCCGACCTGGAAGTCGCCGCTGGGCTTGCGCCGGTACATGGTGTAGAAGGTCGAGACCGCCGTCACCTCGGCGGTGGTGAGGCCGAGCAGTTCGGCGCAGAAGCGGATGCCGGTGCGGGTGACATACCCCTCCTCGGCCTGCACCAGGTGCAGCAGCGGCAGCAGCGCGCTGCGGCTGTCGGGGTAGCGGGCGATCACCTCACGCGCATCGCTCTCCAGCCGCGCCCGCACCTCGGCCGGATAGCCGGGCGCAGGCAACTCCGGCATCCCCAGACTGACTTCACTCACCGTGCCCCTCCGTTCGCTTCTCCGCCCGCGCGGCGCAGAGGTGCGGCCATCGCTGTCATCTGCGGCCCGGCGGCCGCGCGTGCGACGCACCCCTCCACCCCGTTCGCTTCTCCGCCCGCGCGGCGCAGAGGTGCGGCCATCGCTGTCGTCTGCGGCCCGGCGGCCGCGCGTGCGACGCTCACCGGTCGACGCCTCCCATCACCGGGTCAATGGACGCCACCGCGACGATGACGTCGGCCACCTGGCCGCCCTCGCACATCGCCGCCATGGACTGGAGGTTGGTGAAGGACGGGTCGCGGAAGTGCACCCGGTACGGCCGGGTGCCGCCGTCGCTCACCACATGCACGCCCAGCTCGCCCCTGGGCGACTCCACGGCCGCGTACACCTGTCCCGGCGGCACCCGGAATCCCTCGGTCACCAGCTTGAAGTGGTGGATCAGGGCCTCCATCGAGGTGCCCATGATCTTCTTGATGTGGTCCAGGGAGTTGCCGAGTCCGTCTGGCCCCAGCGCCAGCTGCGCGGGCCAGGCGATCTTCTTGTCCTCGACCATCACGGCACCCGGCTGGAGCCGGTCCAGGCACTGCTCGACGATGCGCAGCGATTGCCGCATCTCCTCCAGCCGGATCAGGAAGCGCCCATAGGCATCACAGGTGTCGCCGGTCGGCACCTCGAAGTCATAGGTCTCATAGCCGCAGTAGGGCTGTGACTTGCGCAGGTCGTGCGGGAGCCCGGCGGCCCGCAGTATCGGGCCGGTCACGCCGAGCGCCATGCAGCCGGTGAGGTCGAGGTGACCGACGTTCTGCAGGCGGGCCTTGAAGGCCGGGTTGCCGGTGGCGAGCTTGTCGTACTCCAGGAGGTTCTTGCGCATCTTCTTGACGAACTCGCGCACCTGGTCCACCGCGCCCGGCGGCAGGTCCTGGGCCAGCCCGCCGGGGCGCACATAGGCGTGGTTCATGCGGAGGCCGGTGATCAGCTCGAAGATGTCGAGCACCATCTCGCGGTCGCGGAAGCCGAAGATCGCGATGGTGGTGGCACCGAGCTCCATGCCGCCGGTGGCGATGTACACCAGGTGCGAGGAGATTCGGTTCAGCTCCATCAGCAGCACCCGGATCACCGTGGCCCGGGACGGGACCTGCTCCTCGATGCCGAGCAGCCTCTCGACTCCCAGGCAGTACGCCGTCTCATTGTGGAGCGGCATCAGATAGTCCATGCGCGTGACGAAGGTGGTGCCCTGCGTCCAGTTGCGGTACTCGAGGTTCTTCTCGATGCCGGTGTGCAGATAGCCGATGCCGGCCCGGGCCTCGGTGACCGTCTCTCCGTCGATCTCCAGGATGAGTCGGAGCACTCCATGGGTGGAGGGGTGCTGGGGGCCCATGTTGACGACGATGCGTTCGTCATCGGCCCGTTGGGCGGCGGTGGTGATCTCGTCCCAGTCGCCGCCGGTGACGGTGTAGACCGTGCCCTCGGTGGTTTCGCGGGAGCTTGACGGGTGCTGTGTCCCGAAGGGACTCGATGAGGGGTGGTGGTCGGGTGACGGGTGGGCGGGTGTGGACATCAGCTGTACGACCTCCGCTGGTCCGGAGCCGGGATCTGGGCGCCCTTGTACTCGACGGGAATGCCGCCGAGGGGGTAGTCCTTGCGCTGCGGGAAGCCCTGCCAGTCGTCCGGCATCATGATCCGTGTCAGTGCCGGATGGCCGTCGAAGATCAGCCCGAAGAAGTCATAGGTCTCGCGCTCGTGCCAGTCGTTGGTCGGGTAGACATCGACGATGGACGGCACATGCGGGTCGTCGTCGGGGGCACCGACCTCCAGCCGGATCAGCCGGTTGTGGGTGATCGAGCGCAGGTGGTAGACGGCGTGCAGCTCGCGGCCCTTGTCGCCGGGGTAGTGCACCCCGCTGACTCCGGTGCAGAGTTCAAAGCGCAGCGCGGGGTCGTCGCGCAGGGTCCGGGCGACCCGCGGCAGATGCTCGCGGGCGATGTGGAAGGTGAGTTCCCCCCGGTCGACGACGGTCTTCTCGATGGCGTTCGCCGGGACGAGCCCCTGCTCCTCCAGCGCGCCCTCCAGCTCGTCCGCCACCTCGTCGAACCAACTGCCGTACGGCCGGGTGGCCTCGCCGGGCAGCCGTACGGTCCGCACCAGGCGCCCGTATCCGCTGGTATCGCCCCCGTTGTTGGCGCCGAACATGCCATGCCGGACCCCGATGGCCTCGCCGCCGTCCGCTCGCTGGGCGGGGACCTGCTCCTCGGGGGTCCGGGGGGTTCGCTCCTGCTCGCTCACTGCGGCAGCCCTTTCTTTCCAGTAGAGAGGGGCATGTCCAGCAGGGGCAGGGCCTTGAGCGCCGCCTCCTCCGCCTGGCGGTCCGCTTCCCTGCGATGGGGTCCGAGCTTCTCGCCCTGGATCTTTTTGTGCAGCTTCAGAATCGCGTCCATCAGCATCTCGGGACGTGGTGGACAGCCGGGCAGATAGATGTCGACGGGCACGATGTGGTCCACGCCCTGCACGATCGCGTAGTTGTTGAACATGCCTCCGCTGGAGGCGCAGACCCCCATGGAGATGACCCATTTGGGGCTGGGCATCTGGTCGTAGACCTGCCGCAGCACCGGCGCCATCTTCTGGCTGACCCGCCCGGCCACGATCATCAGGTCCGCCTGGCGCGGGGAGCCGCGGAAGACCTCCATGCCGAAGCGGGCGAGGTCGTACCGCCCGGCGCCGGTCGTCATCATCTCGATGGCGCAGCAGGCCAGGCCGAAGGTGGCCGGGAAGACGGACGCCTTGCGGACCCACCCCGCCGCCTGTTCGACGGTGGTCAGCATGAACCCACTGGGCAGCTTCTCTTCGAGTCCCATGTGCGGTGTGGCCCCCTAGTCCCATTCCAGGCCGCCGCGCCGCCATACATAGGCGTAGGCGACGAAGACGGTGAGTACGAAGAGCAGCATCTCGACGAGCCCGAACAGCCCCAGGGCGTCAAAGCTGACGGCCCAGGGGTAGAGGAAGACGATCTCGATGTCGAAGACGATGAAGAGCATCGCCGTCAGGTAGTACTTGATCGGGAAGCGCCCGCCGCCGGCCGGATGCGGGGTCGGCTCGATGCCGCACTCATACGCCTCGAGCTTGGCGCGGTTGTACCTCTTGGGCCCGATGAGCGATGCCATGACCACGGAGAAGATCGCGAAGCCCGCACCGAGGGCTCCCAGTACGAGGATGGGCGCATAGGCGTTCACCGCTCCCCGCTCCTTCCAGTCGACGCTGACTGCTGCTGGCTGGCCGGACCCGGCAGGCGCTCCGCCCGCGCGGACCGCGGATCCCGCCGAACACAAAGCGAATTCACCGTGAAGATCCTCTCCATGTGAGGCAGTTCACAAGCCCGGGTCGAGGGCATCTTATGCCTGGCAGTCTGTGATCTGCGACACGGCGTACGCCACCGCGTTTGTGATCTCCACCACCTGACGAACGATCATCAAGTCGGATGAGCGGTGATCTTCATACGCGAAGCTTCTGAGTGATCACCAGTGGTGATATTTCAGCGCTTACGCACTGGTGGAAGCGGTGCGGCCCTATCAAGACATGGGCCCTACATGCAAATTGGCAAACCCTGCCGTCAACTGATAGAGGAATGCCACCCGCCGGGGCGACCACGGTCACCCCACCCCTTGAGGGCGGCTCGCGCTTCTCTTCACGAGCGCGCATCCGGGAGGGACGGGGCGTGAACTCCACCACGCCGCCAGGCATCCGGCGACCGCCTCCGGGAAGACGCCTCGACGGCCGAGACCGAAACGTGATATGCCGTCCGGCCGATCTCCGACGGTGCCCAAATGCCATGCACAGGCGCATGATCACGATTTCCGGCAGGTATAGGTGGAGGCTGTCTCCGGGGCCCGGATGTCGAATTTCGGCCCCCTGCAAGCCAATTGTGACCTACGCCACTCGTATTGAACTCAACCTGCGCTGACTGGTAAGCCCTTGTCCCATGTCCCCCAACGCGCACATAACCAGCCACCGGAAGCCCCGTCGCCCGGTGACCCAGTCCTGGGTCGTTCGTACGGGTGTTGCCGGTGGCGTCCTCAGCACCCTGGCTGTCACCGCGGCTGCCCAGGCCAACGCCGCCGAGAAGCCGGTCGAGTCGACGATGGAGATGCCGGCGCTGAACGCCGCGCTCGCCACCTCGATCGCGCAGAGCGCGGACGCCACGCAGCAGACCGCCGTGGAGTACCAGGTCAGAGCGCAGGTGGACAAGGCGGCCGAGCACGCCCGGGCCGAGGCCAAGAAGGCCAAGCAGGAGGCCGACCGCAAGGCCGAGGCCGAGCGCAAGGCCGCCGAGGCCAAGCAGAAGCGCGAGGCCGAGGCGGAGGCCCGTGCCTCCCGCGACGCCCAGCGCGCCTCCCTCAGCACCAAGAGCAAGGCCGCGTCGTCCGACTCCTCGGACTCTTCGGACTCCTCCGACTCGTCGTCCTCCTCTTCTTCCTCTTCCTCCTCCGCCTCGAAGTCGAGCTCGCACGCGACCGGCAGTACCGCGACGCTGCTCTCCTTCCTCCAGGCCCAGGTCGGCAAGGCCTATGTGTCCGGCGCCACCGGCCCGTCCTCCTACGACTGCTCCGGCCTGGTCATGACCGCCTACCAGCAGATCGGCATCGACCTGCCGCGCGTCTCGCAGGACCAGTCGGCCGCCGGCACCCAGGTGGGCCTCAGCAACCTCCAGCCCGGCGACATCCTCTACTGGGGCTCCTCGGGCAGCGCCTACCACGTCGCCGTCTACATCGGCGGCGGCAAGTTCATCGGCGCGCAGAACCCCAGCAGCGGCGTTGTCGAGCGCGACCTGAGCTACGACCCGCCCACCGGCGCGGTCCGCGTCATGTGACGAGCTCCGGCACATCCGGCGTGAATGCATGAACACGTGAATGCATGAACAAGGGCCGCCGTCCCCCCACGGGACGGCGGCCCTTGGGCGTTCCCGGCCGCCTTCCCCCGTGCCCTCCCGGGCCAACGCGACAGCCGGGCTCACGCCCTACCGGAATCGGGCCGATGTTCAGGCGACCCGGTTCCGGATTCTGCGACAGGTGCGTCCGTGCGTACAAAGCCCTTCGGATACAGGCGAATTCGGACATTCGGCAGCACTGACGTCAGGAGTGGTACCGGGGGAACTCGGAGGTGTCGACGGTCCACGGCCCGACCGGGACGGTGTCGCCGAAGACGTAGTTGTGGCGTGCCTGATAGCAACGGTGCCCGTCACCATCCAGGCCCCGGGGGTCGGACATGACCGCCACGGTCCCCTTGCGCGGGTCGATCAGCAGATACCAGGGGATGCCCAGGGCCGGATAGTCACGCATCTTCTGTGCGTAGTCATTCGCGTGGTTGGACGGCGAGACGACCTCGGCGGCCAGCTCCAGGTCTCGCGGGTGAAAGGGGCCGAGCGTGTCCATCGCGGCTTCCGGAAGGACGACCAGATCCGGGCGGCGCAGAATCCCGAGCGACGGATCCTCGACGTCTCCGCCGGTGTGCGCCACCAGTTCATCCGGAAGCTGCCTGTCCAGCTGGCGGCGCAGCCGCATGGCCACCAACTCATGAGTGCCCGATGGACTCATCATCATGACGATGCTGCCGTCGGAGATCTCGACTTTGCCGGCACCGGGCAGTGCGGACAGTTCCTCGGCGATGGCGCGCATACGTGCGTAGTCCATGGCATCGCTCCTGCTGAGTGCGGGACGTAGGTCCTCATCGTGCCACCCACCTCTGACAACGCCCGGTACCCGCGAGCGGTCATGGCACCGACCGTCCCCGCAAGGGAGGGATCGATGTGATGCGCGCCATATGACGCACCCGTGCCTGGCCCAAGGGCCGCCGTCCCGTCCCCGCTCGGGACGGCGGCCCCTCGGCATTCCCCGGTGCCCTTCCCCCGTTGCCCCACATCCCCCGTGGGTCAACAGGGCACCCGGGCCCACGCCGTACCGGCCGGCGTCCGGGTCGCCGTCCGGACGGCGACCCGACCCGGATTCTGCGGGGTGACCACCCCCGCACACAAAGCCCTTCGGTCCTGCCCGAAACCGGACGTACCGGCTCGGCTTACCATAATTGGAAGGACGTGTTCCTTTACCCCCTGTGCGCCATCCCCCCCACACACACCGCCAGGAACACCCATGACGCTGCGCCTGCACTTCGCCCCCGAGGACCTCGGCCGGGTGAGGATCACCGCCACACCCGACCCGCTGGCGGAAGCGACCTTCAGCCTGCCCCTGCTGCAGAACCCCTGGCAGGGCGCCCCCGCCCTGGACGGCTGGCGGCAGCGCACCCTGCGAGAGCTGGGCCCGACGGTCCGCCCCCTGCTGGAGCTCGCTCCGGCCGGGCTGGACGAGTACGTACCGGAAGCGTTCATCCGGGTACGCGACTCCATCTCCCTGGACCACAGCCTCCAGGCCACCTGGAGCATGCCGCGCCGCATCTGGACGGCCGACCTGTCGATAGCCGAGGAGTGGCGGCCGTCCGTACCGCAGTGGATAGGCCGGCTGCACACCGGCGACCGCGAGGCCGCCCTGCTGGTGGACCGGGCCTTCCGCAACTACTACGACGCCGCCATCGCGCCCTACTGGCCCCAGCTCGCCGCCTGCGCCCACGCCGACCGCGCCCACCGGGCCCGGGTCCTCGCCGACCATGGAGTGGAGTACCTGCTCAGCACGCTCCACCCGGCGCTGCGCTGGGAGTTCCCCGTGCTGCACGCGCCCTGCACCATGGACGTCGACCTCCAGCTGGCGGGGCGCGGAGTGCTGCTCACCCCGACCTTCTTCCTCACCGCCCCGGTGTTCCGCCTGGACAGCGCCGACCCCGACGCACCGCTGGAGGTGCGCTACCCGGTCGCCCGCGAACTGGGCACCTACCAGTCGGTGCTGGCCCCCGCCATCACCGGCCAGAGCCAACTCACCCAGCTCACCGCCCTGTTGGGCCGCACCCGGGCCCGAGTGCTGGACGCCGCCGCGACCGGCGGCAGCACCGCCCAACTCGCCCGGCGCGCAAGCGTCTCCCCCGCCTCGGCCAGCGAGCACGCGACCGTACTGCGGGCATCCGGCCTGATCACCACGCAGCGCATGGGGTCGTCGGTGCATCACTCCCTGACACCGCTGGGACGGGCGTTGCTGGAGGGGTAGTCCATGGGCCAGCCCGCGACCGGCCGGCGGGCCTGGTGCCCGGCCTCACCGGCCCGGTGCCCGCGCCCACAGTCAGGCTGTACGGCGCGGGAACAGCGGCGCGTTTCACTGCATCCGCTCAGGCCGGGAGGGAGAAACCCTCGGGCGGCGCGCCCTCGACGAACAGCATCCCCACTCGGACCTTGCCCTCTCGTATCTCCCTTGCACGCCGGTACTCCGGGGAGTCGTACCACTCCCGGAGCCGGCCCATATCGGGAAACTCGATGACCACGACCCGAGAGGACTCCCAGGTACCTTCGACAGGCTCGGGCGTGGGGCTCGCAACCAGGTAGCGGCCGCCGTGGCCGAGGATGGACTCCTGGGCCACGGACGCATAGGCCAAACCGGCCTCCTCATCGAGCACATCGACGTTGATGATGGCGTAAGCGGGCATGGGGGTGTCCATCCTTTACACAAGGCGCGTCCTGATCTCATGGCAGAGACTATTGGGGAGACGAGCCAGGAGATCAGGGGGCCCCACACCGGCCGGTGTGGGGCGCGCAGAGGCCGTAGCGGCCCAGGGCACACGAAGGCGCGGAGAATTCCATGGCGTCCTATCCTGGCGGAAGGGGGCAGGTCCGAAGGGGCGGAGCCCCTGCCCGGGAGGTGCCATGGGTATCACCAGATGGTTCTTCGAACCCGGCCACACCGGCGCCGAATTCCGCGCCCGGCACATGATGGTCGCCTATGTGCGCGGGCAGTTGAAGAACGTGCGCGGCTCACTGGAGGTCGACCCGGACGATCCGGAGAAAGCCCGTGTGGAGGCGGTGATCGACGCGGCCCAGGTGTACACGGGCCAGGAACAGCGCGACGCCCACCTCCGCAGCGCGGATTTCTTCGACTGCGCGGCCCATCCGGAATGGACCTTCAGCGGGACGGGCGTCCATCAGGCGAGCGCGACCGAATTCGAGGTCACCGGGGATCTCACCATCCGGGGCACGACCCGTCCCGTGACGTTCGATGTCACCTACCTGGGGCAGTGGGACACCCCCTGGTGGGAAGACGGCCGCGACGCCGGGCCCAGGCGCAGGGCCGGTTTCACCGCCACGACCCGTCTCAACCGCCAGGACTTCGGGGTGAGCTGGAACGACGTGGTCGACCGGGGCGGGGTAGTCGTCAGTGACATGGTCGACGTCACTGTTGACGTGGAGGCCGTCCTGGAGGGCGGCGGCACCACCGCCAGGGCCGACGCCGCCGCATAGGGCCGACGCCACCGCGCCGAGGGAGCCCGGGCCGGGGCCATCCCTCCAGCAGCGGCCGGATGGCACGACAACCGGTTTCCCACGGCGGCTCCATGACCACCAGCCGGCACCGGTACATCCGCTGATGGCGGGCTGAGTACGCGTACTCAGGCGGCGGGACCCCCCTCCCGAGACGCTGAGGGCATGACTCCGCTTCCCGCCGCCCCACCGGTGCGCCCTTCCGACCTGCCGCCGCGCGGCCGTGATCACGACCGCGGCAAGGGCGTGCCCTGGTACACCGATCTGCTGATCGCCCTTGGCCTGCTGCTGTTGGAGTGCGTCGCGGTGGCCGGTCTTGGCTTTGTCCTGGTCATGATGGGGCGGTCCTACGGGGAGGAGTACTCCAGGACGCACGGCGCACCGTCGCTGCCCGACCTGATCGGTCTCGCCCAGGTCTGCCTGATCATCATCGCCGCGGTCTGCTCGGCGATCGCCATCGGGCTGTACTCGGCCCGGGCCTGGATCAGTGCCACTCTGCAGGTGACGGTGGCACTTGCCCTCGCTCTGGTGTCGCTGGAGATAAAGACGATACTGGCGTTGCTGGTGATGCAGGTGTACTCATGATGGCGGCGGCCAAGCTCTGCGCGCTTCTCCATGGTGTCAAGTCCGGCGCCTTCAGAACATGAGTACCCGTGGCCGCAGCCGGGTTCAGGCCACGGACAACCGCCCCACCGGCTCATACATATAAGGCGTGGTGACACTCAACGCCGCGAACCCCAGCCGCTGCAGGATCGGGCGGCTCTGGTCGGAGGCGTCGACCTGGAGGTACTCGTATCCGCGCTCGGCCGCGAGGCGGGTGCGGTGGGCGATCAGGGCGCGGTAGATGCCCTTGCCCCGCCATGCCTCCACCGTGCCGCCGCCCCAGAGACCCGCGAAGCCGGTGCCGGGGTAGAGCTCCATCCGGGCCGAGCTCACCGGGGTGTCACCGGCCATGGCGAGGTAGCCGAAGACCGTGTCGGGCTGCCCGGCCAGCTGGGCCAGCAGCTGCCGCTTGATGCGGCTGCCATCGGTGCCGAATGCCTGGTCGTGGACGTCCATCACCAGATCGACATCGGCCGGGGTGGTGACCGGGCGCAAGTGGACGCCCGCGGGGAGAGGGACGTCGACGGGCAGGTCGTGGATCCGGGCCACCATCAGGGTCTCCGGCTCCTCGGGAACGAAGCCCGCCGCGCGCAACCGGTCGCCGAGGTCGGCCGGTTGGTCGTGGGAGTAGAGCTTCCACTCGACGTCCTGGCCGAGCGAGGTGAAGTACCGCACCTGTTCGGCGATGGCCGCGTCCGCGGTGCGTTCGTCCAGGCCGGACCAGAGGATGTAGTTTCCGCTGCCATCGGGAGTGGTCTGGCGCACCACCTCGCCCACCCGCTCAATGCGGGCGGTGGGGCCGTCGGGCACGCCGTTCCGCCGCATTCGGTCGTCGAATTCGCCGAGTACCTTCGCTTTGTCCATCCGTGCATTCCAGCAGCGCGCGACGGGCGCGGCAAAGGGGTTTCCTTCCGGGAGAGGAATGGTTCTGCCCGCGGCGGCCTGAGTGCTCATACTCGGGCGGCGGGCCGCGGCGCCCGGAGCACTGACGGCATGCGCCTTGCCAGTGCCGCGGAGTTGGCGTCAGACCGGCACCGCCGTCAGCCAGGCGTGGCGGTGGGTGAACCACAGCTCCCCGTCGACGGTGAGCGGGCGCAGTCCGGTCGCCGGGCCGCCGGCCAGCTCGGCCCTCAGCTCCCGCTCGATCCGCCGGGCGTCCTCGTCCGGGGTGCGGGCCTGCTCCAGCCACGGGCCCAACGGCCGTTCCACGTCCGTCACCTGGGCGGGGGCCACCTCGGCGCCCGCCGAGGACAGCAGCTCCGCGATCCGCTCGGCGGTCAGCGTGGTGCCGTGCGAGGGGTCCCGCAGCCGCTCCAGCCGGTCCGGGTCCCCGCCCCACTCCGGGCGCACCACCATGTCGGCCACCACCACCCGCCCATCCGGCCGGCAGACCCGCAGCAGCTCCCGCACCACGGTCTGCGGGGAGGCCATGTGGTGCAGCGAGAAGCGGGTGATGACCAGGGAGAACGAGTCGTCCAGGAAGGGCAGCCGACCGGCGTCGCCCTGCTGGAAGACGACGTTCCGGGCGCCTTCGGCATCGGCCTGCAGCTTGCCCGCGGCCAGCATCTCCGGGGTCGCGTCGAGCGCCGTCACATGGCGGGTGCGCCGGGCGAGCGCGCGCGCCACCAGGCCCGTACCGCAGGCGACTTCCAGGCAGACGTCATGCGGACGGGGGTCGGCGAAGTCGCCCAGTTCCCGCAGCCGACCGGTGAAGGCGCCGTTCAGCCGGGAGTCCTCGAATGTGACGGCCTGCCGGGCGAACTCCCGGCGTGTTCGGGAGAGTTGGTCCTCTTCGTGGCTGTGGAGTGACATGACGGAAGGCCCTTCCCAGCGAAAACAGCAGACACTTGTGTTTCATGCGTTTCAGCAGGCACTTGGGACAGTACCCCACGGGGACCAGGGTGGGTCATGCCTTGGGCGCCACCTTGCTCAGTCCATTGATGATGCGGTCCATGGCATCGCCGCCGGTGGGGTCGGTCAGGTTGGCGAGCATCTTGAGGGTGAACCTCATCAGCAGCGGGTGGGTCAGGCCGCGCTCCGTCGCCAGCTTCATGACCTTGGGGTTGCCGATGAGCTTCACAAAGGCGCGGCCGAGCGTGTAGTAGCCGCCATAGGTGTCCTTGAGGACCTTGGAGTAGCGCTGCAGGGCCAGCTCGCGCTGGGCGTGGGAGGCGCGGGCCTGGGCCTGGACGATGACCTCGGCGGCGATCTGGCCCGACTCCATGGCATAGGCGATGCCCTCGCCGTTGAAGGGGTTGACCAGGCCGCCCGCATCGCCGACCAGCAACAGGCCGCGGGTGTAGTGCGGTTGGCGGTTGAAGGCCATCGGGAGGGCGGCACCACGGATGGGGCCGGTCATGTTCTCGGGGGTGTAGCCCCAGTCCTCGGGCATGGAGGCGCACCAGGCCTTGAGGATCTCGCGCCAGTCCAACTCCCGGAAGGAATTCGAGGTGTTGAGCACCCCGAGCCCGACATTGCTGGTGCCGTCGCCCATGCCGAAGATCCAGCCGTAGCCGGGCAGCAGCCGGTCCTGCGGACCGCGGCGGTCCCACAGCTCCAGCCAGGACTCGAGGTAGTCGTCGTCGTGGCGCGGGGAGGTGAAGTAGGTGCGGACGGCCACGCCCATCGGGCGGTCCTCGCGCCGGTGCAGGCCCATGCCCAGCGAGAGCCGGGAGGAGTTGCCATCGGCGGCGACCACCAGGGGGGCACGGAAGGTGACGGGAGTCTTCTCCTCCCCCAGCTTGGCCTCGACGCCGATGATGCGGCCCGTACGGTCGTCGGTGACGGGGGCGCCGACATTGCAGCGCTCATACAGCCGGGCGCCCGCCTTGACGGCCTGCCGGGCCAGCTGCTCGTCGAAGTCGTCCCGCTTGCGGACCAGTCCGTAGTCGGGGTACGAGGCGAGCTCGGGCCAGTCGAGCTGGAGGCGGACACCGCCGCCGATGATGCGCAGGCCCTTGTTGCGCAGCCAGCCCGCCTCCTCGGAGATGTCGATGCCCATCGCGACCAGTTGCTTGGTGGCGCGCGGGGTGAGGCCGTCGCCGCACACCTTCTCGCGGGGGAAGGCCGTCTTCTCCAGGAGGAGCACCTCAAGCCCGGCCTTGGCCAGGTGGTACGCCGTGGCGGAGCCGGCGGGCCCGGCCCCGACCACGATCACATCGGCGGTGTGTCCGGCAGGGAACTCGGTCACGTCGGCTCTCCCGTTCAGCCAAGGGGTGGGTCTGCGCCGAGTCTATGAGCCGGGCGGCCGGCGGCGGGCGGCGGACCGGCCGTCGGCCGCCCGGATCACCGCGTCACCGGCTCGGCGGTCCGGCCGACCAGAAGTCCAGGGCCGCCTGGAAGGTCCGGTCGCGGGTGGCGGAGGGGAAGTCCCGGCCCTGGAAGAGAATGGCATATTCGGTGCCCGAATCATCCACATACGCCTGGTCGTTGGCGCGCATGGTCCGGCCGTGGTCGGTCCAGGTCCACTCCCACAGCGCGCCCGGCCTGCCCTGGAAGGTGTTCCGCGTCAGCTGGACGCGCCGATAGCCCTCCTGCCGGGCGACCACCTTCTCCATCTCCAGGAAGTGGTCGTAGACGGACTGCTTGGCATCCTTGAGGATGCCGACGCGCAGGTGCTCGGGGCCGGTGGGACCGTGGTAGTCGGTCTGGCCGCTGCCCTTCTCCTCCCGGGTCCAGCCCTTGACCACGGCGAGCGAGAAGCCTTGCGGGTCCGTCACCCGCTCATAGCCCGCGGGCGGGTCGCCCTGGGGCCGGGTGGCCTGGGCGTCGGGGGTGGGAGTGTCCGCCGTGGACGGGCTTGCGGACGGGGACTCGCTCGCCGAGGGGGACACGCCCGCCGGCGGGGACGCGCCCGCGGACGGCTGCCCGCCGGGCAGGGCGACCACGGGTGGCTTCGGCTTGGCCCGCTCGCCCTTGCCGTCGTCCTTCAGCAGCAGCACACCCCCGGCGACCGCACCGCCCACCACAAAGGCGGCCGCGCCGACGGCCGCCCAGCGCAGGGCACGCCCGCGCCGGTGCGCAGTGGACCACGGCGGGCCGGACGACGCCCCGCGGTCGATGACCGTGGGCAGCCGGCCGGGGGGCGGGGGCGGCGCATACCCCGGCATCGGCGGATGCGGTGGGGGCCCATACGGGCCCGGTCGCACCCCGCCGGCGCCCCGCGAGCTCTGGATCAGCATCGCCAGCAGCACGGCACCCACCGTCCACGCCAGCCCGAAGAGCAGGAACTCGCCCGCGTTGATGCCGAATTCGGTGCTGCCGACGCGCGGGCCGTAGGCGCGGGGGCGGTTGGCCGTCGCCTTGGCCGAGAATCCGGAGACCAGGGACAGCAGCCACACCGCGGCCAGGAAGAACACCCCGGACAGCACCGCCTCCTGGCGGCCCGCCGTCGCCCGGCGCACTACCAGCAGGGTCAGCGTCAGCGCACAGAGCACGCCCGCCGCCACCACGCCCGTCTGGGCCCAGCCGCCCCACTGGTCACCGACCTGGGAGAGTCCGGCACCGCCGTGCCAATGACGTCCGGGCCCAATGGAGTCGAGATCGCCATAGCCGGTGTCGCCGCCACCGGAGTACTCGGCGTCGGCGCCCCAGGACACCCCGAAGGACAGCATCGCGAAGTTGCCCAGTGCCACCAGCAGATAGGGGATGTCCCAGCCGTCGTCCAGCTGGTCCTGGTGCCAGAGGATGATCACGAAGTCGATCAGGGCCCATAGCGCCACCGACAGGGCGAGGGCGCGCAGTGCGGTGCCCCACGCCCGCATCGCCAGCAGCGCACCGGCGCTCGCCCGCCGGGCCAGCGCCTCGCGGCACAGCACCGCCGCGCTCAGCACCGCGGTCAGGCCGAAGGTGAGCAGGGCGGCGAGCACCGGGGTGGTGGAGACCGAGACGCTCTCGAAGTCCGGCTGCCCGTAGAGGCCGAGCGCCAGCACCGCGAGCGCGGCCAGCAGGGCGATCCGGATCGCCGCCGCCAGGCCGTCCCCGGCGGACCCGGCCGGATGGGAGCGGCGGCGCAGCAGACGGGCACCGATGATCGTGGCGGCGATCCACAGGGCGGTCATGGAGAGCACCCAGAGGGACACCGAGATGCCTGCGCCGTTGTCCCGCTCGATGTCGGCGGTGGCGCCGAGGCCCTGCAGCAGCACGGCGAGGGCGGTCTGGAAGCGGGTGGACCAGCTGCCGAACTCTCCCGAGCCGGACCGCGCCGAGAAGACCATCGCGACGATCACCAGCACCGCCACCGGCCACAGCGCGGCCTGGGCGGAGCTCGCCCAGTCGCCGGTGAAGACACGGCGCGCGAACAGGGCGCCGGGGGACGGCTGTTGACCGTACGGGGCCTGGGGAAGGTGGGCCGGGGGCGGGGGCGGCGCATACCCCGGCATCGGCGGCCCGGCCGGGGGCGGCGGCTGGAACGGTGGCGGAGGCGCGGACGGGCCCCCGGCCGCGGTCCCGCCCGGCCCCGTCAACTCCGGCCGCTCCTTCCCGCATTTCATACAGAAACGGGCATCAGATCCAAAGGGCGAACCGCAGGCAGGACAGTACAACGGCATAAGCGCTCCGAAGATGGGGCGAATGTGGGCCGTGGGGGAGGCGCCGCGGGGGGTTACCGGACGATTTTACCGAACGGCTCATCCCTGCCTAGGGATTCTTCACGCCTCGGTGCAATGCGACGACCCCACCGGTCAGATCGCGCCAGGCGACCTTCGACCAGCCGGCCCGCTGCAGCCGGGCGGCGAGCGCGGACTGGTCGGGCCAGGCGCGGATGGACTCGGCGAGGTAGACATAGGCGTCCGGGTTGCTGCTCACCGCGCGGGCGGCCGGCGGCAGGGCACGCATCAGGTACTCGGTGTAGACGGTGCGGAACGGCGCCCAGCTGGGGTGGCTGAACTCGCAGATCACCACCCGCCCGCCCGGCTTGGTCACCCGCAGCAGCTCGCCCAGCGCGGCATCGGTGTCCTGCACATTGCGCAGCCCGAAGGAGATGGTGACGGCGTCGAACACATTCGACGCGAAGGGCAGCCGGGTCGCGTCACCGGCGGTCAGCGGCAGCCAGGGGTTGCGCTTCTTGCCCTCGCGCAGCATGCCCAGCGAGAAGTCGCAGGGGACCACATAGGCGCCATCGGCGGCGAAGGGCAGCGATGAGGTGCCCGTACCGGCCGCCAGGTCCAGCACCTTCTCCCCGGGACGGGCGGCGACCGCCTTCGCCACGGCCTTGCGCCACAGCCGGGCCTGGCCGAGCGAGAGCACATCATTGGTCAGGTCGTACTTGGCCGCCACGTCGTCGAACATGGCGGCGACTTCATACGGCTGCTTGTCCAGGGAGGCTCGGGTCACTCCCCCATTGTTCACCCCGCGCTCTGGACGCGGACGACCGCCCCGGAAGGTGACGCCTCACGGCACGGACTGCGCATCCCTGTGGGCCCCCGCGCCCCCAGGACCACCGGGCCCCCTGCCTCGTCGCCCCCCTCGGCGACCCGGCTGCTCTCCCGGTGGTGCGCGTCTTTGTGGTCCGCCGGTTTCCACCGGTCGTCCGGACCCTCCAGCTCGCACCGCGAGACGGCCGGAGCGGCCGTCCCCGCGTGGATCATCCTGGAGGGTGGAAGGGGTGGGGAGGGTTCCTCTTGGCGCGGTCCTGATGGGCGGGGCGGTGGTCCTTACGGATCACTGACGGGGGGCGGTCACAACTCGACCAGACCGGCCAGGTCGATGGCGATGGGGAAGGGGTGGTCGGTCTCCAGCTTGCCGGTGTGAACCGGGTGCTCGGGGCACGGGATGTACTCGCCCCGGTCACGGTGCAGCCAGTACTCGTGTACCTCGGGGAGGTTGCCCGCAGCCCGCTCCACCCGCCAGTAGTACGGGACACCCGCCGCCGCGTACAGAGCCGGCTTGCGGACGCGATCGTCCTGGCGCGAGCCCGGGGATACCACCTCGACCATCAGGACGGCCTTCTCCACGGGGATGTGTTTCTCCTCGAAGAGATCGAGACCCGTCTTGTCGAAGACGACGATGTCAGGAACCGGAGGGTTGTACTTGTCGTTGACATCCTCCCCCTCGTAAACGAGGGGGATTCCTACGGCTCGCGCCGTGGGGTTTTCTGCT
>NZ_JBDJPF010000011.1:0-119577 GCF_054957865.1 Streptomyces xingningensis | reverse complement strand
AGTCCGGCCAGACAGCGCAGCAGGGTGGACTTGCCGGAGCCGGAGCGGCCGAGCAGGGCGACGATCTCCCCGGCGCGGATGGTCAGGTCGATCCCGGCCAGCACGGGCAGTTCGCCGTCGGCACCCGCGTAGGACTTGGTGACCGCCTCGGCGGTGAGCAGGACCTCGCCGTCGGCGATGCGGGGGCGGGTGGTCTCGCCGGGTCCGGCGCTCGGTGCCATGGGCGGGGCTCCTCTCTTCCGGAGGCTCACATCCGGAGGCTCACAGCGAGTAGCGGGTTTCGGCGAGGCGGTAGAGCCTGCGCCACAGCAGTCGGTTGAGGCCGACGACATAGACGGCCATCACCGTGATTCCGGCGATCAGATGTGGATAGTCGCCGTGCGAGGTGGCGTGGGAGATGTAGGCGCCCAGGCCGGTCGCGGTCAGCGTGGTGCCGCCGAAGGTGACCACCTCGGAGACGATCGAGGCGTTCCACGCCCCGCCGGAGGCGGTGATGCCGCCGGTCACATACGCCGGGAAGATGCCCGGGACGATCAGCCGCTGCCAGCGCTGCCGGCCGTGCACCCCGAGGTCGTTCATGGCCTCGCGGAGGTCGGAGGGGACGGCGGCGGCCCCGGCGATGGTGTTGAAGAGGATGTACCACTGGGCGCCGAGGGCCATCAGCAGCATGCCGCCGAAGTTGATGGAGAGCCCGGTCTCCAGGAAGAACCAGGTGGCCACCGGGAACAGGAAGTTGGCCGGGAAGCTGGCCAGGATCTGTACGAAGGGCTGGGCGATGCGGGCCAGCTTCGGCGAGAACCCGATCTTCACCCCGATCGGCACCCACACCACCGTGGCGACGGCGACCAGCACCAGGACGCGGGCCAGGGTGGCCAGGCCGAGCAGCAGCGGCTCCCCGAACACCCCCAGCCCGGTACGGGAGTCGAGGTAGCCGAGCAGGTCGGCCACGCCCCAGCCGACCAGCCCGCCGGCCACCAACGCGAAGACCAGGTCACCGGCCCGGCGGCGGACCGGGCTGACCGCGAGCGGGCGGTCGTCGGTGCCCAGCAGCCGGCCGGCCCGGCCCAGCGCCTCGGCGAGCGGCCGGGCCGGCCGGGCCAGCAGGCGCGGCCAGGAGGAGCGGTGCAGGAAGTCCAGCACCAGCGACCGCTGAACGTCCGTGGCCTCGGACTGTTCGTTCTTGAACCGCTCCGACCAGGCGGTCAGCGGCCGCCAGAAGACAAAGTTCACCCCGACCACCATGACCGCCATGGTGAGCACCGCCCAGCCGACCTTGCCCAGGTCGCCGTCGGCGATGGCGGTGCCCGCGTAGGAGCCCACGCCGGGCAGTGCGTAGTGGTGGTTGGAGACGCTGATCGCCTCGGAGGCGACCAGGAAGAACCAGCCGCCGCCGAAGCTCATCATCCCGTTCCAGATGAGCACGATGGCCCCGGCGGGCAGCTCGACCTTCCAGAACCGCATCCAGCGGGTGAAGCGGAAGGAGCGGGAGACCTCGTCCAGCTCCCGGGGCAGGGTGATCAGCGAGTGGTAGAAGCCGAACGTCATGTTCCAGGCCTGCGAGGTGAAGATCGCGAATACCGAGGCGCATTCGAGGCCCAGCAGGGAGCCCGGGAACAGCGAGACGAAGCCCGTCACCGCGACGGTCAGAAAGCCCAGCACCGGCACGGACTGCAGGATGTCCAGGGCGGGCACCAGCACCCGCTCCAGGCGCCTGCTGCGGGCCGCCGCACAGCCGTAGGCGAGGGTGAAGACCACCGAGGCCGCGAGCGCCGCGAACATCCGCAGCAGGCTGCGGACCGCGTAGTACGGCAGCTTCGCGGGATCGGTGTCCACCTTGACCACCTGGGCCGGGTCGAACGAGACCGTGGCACCCTTGCCCACCCGCAGCAGCAGATACAGGCCCACCAGGACCGCGGCCGCCACCACCACGTCCACCCAGGACATGCGGGACAGCCGCCCGGACACCCGGGCGGACAGGGAGCCCCATGCGGCGGCGGATCGGGACGGGACGGACACGGCCGGGCTCCCTTCCGGCCTTCCGGGCTGCTCCGCATCCCAGTCGACCACGGAGCCGCGGGATGCGCGCGCCGGACGTGGCGGTGTGCCGCGCCGCCCGACGCGCGGGCTCAGCCGCGGGACCGCAGTGCCCCGTCCAGCCCCGCCGGGAGCGCCTCCGTGTGCACCACGCCCAGCCGCTGGGTGGCCCGGGTGAGCGCGACATACAGATCGCTCACCCCGAACTCCGCCGGTTCCACCACGATCACCGTGTCGAACTCCAGGCCCTTGGCCTGCCGCGGATCGAGCAGCACCACCGGAGCGGTCAGGTCCGGGGACGCTCCGGCGGAGGCGGCCGGAAGCGCGGCGGACAGCGCCGCGTGACGCCCGCGGGCGGCGATCACCGCGAGGCGGCCCTCCGCGCGGAGCTCCCCGGCGACCGCGTCGGCCACCGCACGGGGCAGGTCCGGGGCGTGCTGCGCCCAGGGCCGCACGCCGGTGGAACGGACCGAGCGCGGCGGTTCGAAGGAGGGGTTCACGGACCGGATCACCCCGGCCGCGACCGCCATGATCTCCGACGGGGTGCGGTAGTTGACGCCCAGCCCGATGTGCTCGAAGCGGTCTCCCACGTACGGCGCGAGGATCGTCTCCCAGGAGCCGCAGCCGCCCGGCTCGGCGGTCTGCGCCGGGTCGCCGACCAGGGTCATCGACCGGGTCGGGCAGCGGCGCATCAGCAGCCGCCAGGCCATCGCGGACAGCTCCTGCGCCTCGTCCACGATGATGTGGCCGAACGCCCAGGTGCGGTCGGCGGCGGCGCGCTCGGCCGCGCTGCGGTGATCGGCCTCCTCGTGCCGCTCGGCGAGCCGCTCTGCGTCGATCAGGTCATGGGCGGACAGCACCTCCGAGTCCTCGTCGCCGCGGTCCTCGAACTCCTGGGTGCGGGAGCCGTAGGAGAGGTCGAGCACGCCCTGGGCGTAGGCGATCCGTTCCTGGTGCTCCGCCTCGGCGGCGGCCCGGGCCGCCGAGTCGTCCTCGCCGAGGAGTTCGGCGGCCTCGTCGAGCAGCGGGATGTCGGCGGGGGTCCAGGCCCCGCCCGCCCGGCGGATCGCGGCCGCGTCGGCGTCCGGGAGGTGGACGGGCTCGGCGAGGAAGTCGGCGACCAGCCGCTGCGGGGTGAGGACGGGCCACAACTCCTCGATGGCGGAGCGCACTTCGGCACTGGACGCGATGGTCTTGCCGAGCTGGGCGATGTCGTCCGGGCCGAGGAGGTTCGGTCCGCCGTAGGGGTCCGCGCCGAGCCGGTCGGCCAGTTGCGCGGTCAGTGCGTCGATGACGTGGAACGCGAAGTACGGGCGGGCGAGGTTGTGCGGCAGCCCGGTGCCGCGTGCCCGGCTCCGTGCCTCGGCCACCAGGTCCGCGTCCAGCAGCAGCTCGCCGTCCTCGTGGGCGATCACGATCGCGGGATCCGGCAGGACCTGCCGGCCGGCCACCCAGCGCGCCAGCGCCCCGGCCATCGCGGCGCCGCCCTTGACCTCGGCGGCCCGCGGGCTGTCGGTGCCGGTCGCCGTCACGCCGGGGAAGAGCTCGCCGGGCGTGGCGAGCAGCACCCCCGTCTCGCCGAGCGAGGGCAGCACCTCCGAGATATAGCCGAGGAACGCCGGATTGGGCCCGACGATCAACACGGCGCGGCGGGCCAGCAGTTCACGGTGTGCGTAGAGCAGATAGGCGGCCCGGTGCAGCGCGACCACGGTCTTCCCGGTGCCGGGGCCGCCCTCGACGACCAGGACGCCCCGGTGCGGGGCCCGGATGATCCGGTCCTGCTCGGCCTGGATGGTCTGCACGATGTCATGCATCCGGCCGGTCCGCGCCGCATCCAGCGCGGCCAGCAGCACGGCGTCCGCGTCCGTACCCTCATGCCCGGTGCGCACGGTGTCCTCGAGATCCAGGATCTCGTCGTGCAGCGCGGTGACCCGGTGATTCGCGGTGGTGATATGGCGCCTGCGACGCAGGCCCATCGGAGTGTGCCCGGTGGCGAGATAGAACGGCCGCGCCACCTCGGCCCGCCAGTCGACCACCAGCGGGGTCCGCTCGGCGTCGTCACGCCGGATGCCGATCCGGCCGATGTGGTGATCGCGGCCGTCCCGGAATGCCAGCCGACCGAAGCAGAGTCCGTTCTCCCCGGAGTTGAAGGCGGCCAGCAGCCCGGACCGCTCGGCCACCAGCACATCGCGCTCCAGCCGTTGCTGGAAGCCCTTCCCGTCCCGGGAGAGGGCCTCGCGCACTGCTGCCTCGGCCCCGGCCCGCAGCCCGTCCAGGCACCGGTACAGCAGATCAAGGAATTCCTGTTCCCGGTGCAATTCCTCGTTTGACAATTCGACTCCCGCCCCGATATCATGTGGCCATAAACCCTTTCCGCACCCTGAATTCAACAGGGCGTGGAAATCCCCTATATTCGCAGAGAATTGCCCCGGCCGTCAATATGGGTCCGGGGTTTTTATGTGCCCCCGCACCCTGGAATTTCCGGGACCCGGCAGGCTTGGTACTGTCCGTGTGTCCGGAAGTCGGCAATGAGATCGATGAGTTCAACGGGTTCAGGGGTACGAGGGTGAAGAGCGGCATACCGGCGGAGTTCCTGGACGGCTGCACCGGGATGCTCGCCGAGGTCTCCGAGACCGGCCGGGCGCCGCGCCGCACCGAGTTGGACGTGCTGCGGGCGCTGGGCGAGCGCGCGGCCGAAGCCGGTTATGGCTGGCGGCCGTTGATCGCGCTGTATCTCGGCGAGGTCCGCCGGGCCTGGGGATCGCTGCCCGGGGTCGCCCGGGCCGCGGCGGCCGCCGAACGGGCCCGTACCGGCGAGGCGCTGCTCGCCGCCGTGGACGCGGCGGTCTGCGCGCTCGGCGAGGGCCATGAACGGGCGCAGCGGCTGGCCGTCCGCCAGGAGGAGGCCGCGCGCCGGGAGTTCGTCGACGACCTGCTGTACGGCCGCAGCGACCTGGGGCGGCTGGCGGAGCGCGCCGACCGCTTCGGGCTGCGGCTGGCCCGGGCGCACCTGGTCGCGGTGGCCGAGGGCGAGACGGCCTATGACGATGTGCACCCGGTGGTCCGCCGGGTGGAGCGCGAGCTGGTGAGCCGGTTCGCGGAGCGGGATGTGCTGCTGGCCACCAAGGAGGGGCGGTTCGTCTGCATTGCGGCGGGCAGTGACCATGCGGTCGTCGACGCCTTCGCCCAGTACGCGCGGCTGCCCGGCACCGGCTACCGGGGAGCGCGGCGGGTCGCCATCGGCCGGGAGCACTCCGGGGCGGGCGGGGTGGTGCGCGGCTATGAGGAGGCGCTCGGGGCGCTGGAGCTCGCCGACCGGCTGGATCTGGACGCCCCGGTGCTGCGCGCCGCCGATCTGCTGGTCTTCCCGGTGCTGTTGAGGGACCGGGCGGCGATGGCCGATCTGGTGCGCACCGTGCTCGGTCCGCTCACCGCCTCGCGGGGCGGCGCCGGGCCGCTGCTGGAAACCATCGCGGCCTGTGCGGCGGCCGGCTATGTCAATGCGGAGGCGGCCCGCCGGCTGAAGATCAGCGTGCGCACCCTCTCCTACCGGCTGGACCGGATCAAGGCGCTGACCGGCTATGACCCGGGTGACGCCCTGCAGCGCTTCACCCTGGAGACCGCGGCGATGGGCGCCCGGCTGCTGGGCTGGCCGGACACGTCGCTGTAGACGCCAAGCATCCGGCTCCGGTTCCCTGCGTCAACAGGACGTTAGGAACTCATAAAGACTGCCGGAAACCGGCAATGCGGCGGACGGCTGTTCGATGTCACCATGACGGGGCACCAGCACAGGGAACGGGAGAACGAATGGGCGACTTCATGCGCGCGGCGCTGGAGTTTCCCGCCGTCCTGTTCAGTTTCGCGCTGCTCGTGGTGGTCGCGTACTGGCTGCTGGTGCTGGCCGGGGGAGCCGGCGCCGATGCCTTCGACGGGGGAGACGGCATGGACGCCGGCGCCGCCCAGGTGCCGGTCACCGTGGCGGTGTCCCTGGCCATCGCCCTCGCCTGGTTCATCAGCCTGGCCGGTACGGCGCTGACCGACCGGCCCTGGCTGCGCGCCGCCGCGCTGCCGGTGGCGCTCGCCGCCGCCTGGATCGCCGTCCGCCTGGTGCGGCGGCTCGGCCGCCGGCTGCTGCCCCCTGAACGGGCGGCCTCGCGCGCCGACTTCGTGGGCCGCACCTGTGTGATCCGTACCGGACGGGTGACCTCCGACTTCGGCCAGGCCGAAGTGACCTCGGACGACGGGTCGACGGCCACCGTCCAGGTCCGTACGGACGAGGCCGGACTGGTCGCGGGCAGCACCGCGCTCATCTTCGACTACGACGCCGACGGCGAGTTCTTCCGGGTCACGCCCTACGACAGTGCGCTGGACCCCTACCGCCCGGCCGTCTGACCCCCACACCCACCGCTCAAGCTCCTGTCCCCGCACAACCAAGGGATTTCAACCGATGGATGCCATCACCATGGGCGTCGGCGTGCTCGTCGCCGTCGTCCTGCTCATCGTGCTCGTCGTCTTCCTCGCGGTCACCCGGCTCTATCGCAAGGTGCCCCAGGGCCAGGCGCTGATCGTCTCCAAGTCCCGCAAGGTCGATGTGACGTTCACCGGCGCCGTGGTGCTGCCCGTGGTGCACAAGGCCGAGGTGATGGACATCTCGGTGAAGACCGTCGAGATCCGCCGGACCGGCCGCGAGGGCCTGATCTGCCAGGACAACATCCGGGCCGACATCCACATCAACTTCTTCGTGCGGGTCAACAAGACCGTCGAGGACGTCATCAAGGTCGCCCAGGCGATCGGCACCCAGCGGGCCAGCGACCGGAGCGCGATCCAGGACTTCTTCGCCGCGAAGTTCTCCGAGGCGCTCAAGACCGTCGGCAAGCAGCTGGACTTCGTCGACCTCTACACCAAGCGCGAGGAGTTCCGCGACCGCATCATCGCCGTCATCGGCACCGACCTCAACGGCTACCACCTCGACGACGCGGCCATCGACTTCCTCGAGCAGACGCCGATGAGCCAGCTCGACTCCTCCAACATCCTTGACGCCCAGGGCATCCGGAAGATCACCGAGCTGACCGCGATCGAGCATGTGCGCACCAATGAGTACCAGCGCACCGAGGAGAAGGAGATCACCCGGCAGAACGTCGAGGCCCGGGAGGCCGTCCTGGAGCTGGAGCGGCGGCAGGCCGACGCGGAGATCCGGCAGGCCCGCGAGATCGGGATCGTCCGGGCGCGGGAGGAGGCCGAGACGGCCAAGGTGCAGGCCGAGGAGCGGCTGCGGGCCCAGGCGGCGCACCTGAAGACCGAGGAGGCGCTCGGGATCCAGAACGAGAACCGCGAGCGGGAGGTCGCCGTCGCGCAGAAGAACCGCGAGCGGGTGATCGCCGTCGAGAACGAACGCATCGAGAAGGACCGGCTGCTGGAGGTCATCGCGCGCGACCGGGAGACCCAGCTGCGGCGCATCTCGGCCGACAAGGAGGTCGAGGCCGAGAAGCGGGAGATCGCCGACGTCGTCCGGGAGCGGATCGCGGTCGAGAAGACCGTCGCCGCGCAGGAGGAGGAGATCAAGAAGCTGCGCAAGGTCGAGGAGGCCGAGCGCGAGCGTCAGGCGCTGGTCATCCGGGCCGAGGCGGCGGCCCAGGAGCGCCTGGTCAAGGACATCAAGGCGGCCGAGGCGGCCGAGCAGGCCGCCGCGCACCGGGCCGCGGAGCAGCTCACCCTCGCCGAGGCGCGGCGCAAGGCGGCGGAGCTGGACTCCCAGTCGGCCGTCCGGCTCGCCGAGGGCAGGCGGGCGGACGCCGCGGCGGAGGGCCTGGCCCAGGTCGAGGTCCGGGAGCGGAACGCGGAGGCCATCGCCAAGGTCGGCCGGGCCGAGGCCGAGGTGACCAAGGAGAAGGCCTTCGCGGGAGCGGAGGGCCTCAAGCAGAAGCTCAAGGCGGAGGCCGAGGGCCTGACGGAGAAGGCGGCGGCGATGGCCGCACTGGACGCGTCGAGCCGTGGTCACGAAGAGTTCCGGCTGCGGCTGGAGGCCGAGAAGGACATCCGGCTGGCGGGCATCGACGTGCACCGTCAAGTGGCCGAGGCACAGGCCACGGTGCTGGCCACCGGGCTGGAGAACGCGAAGATCGACATCGTCGGCGGGGACAGCGTCTTCTTCGACCGGCTGATGGGCTCCATAGCGCTGGGCAAGGGCATCGATGCCGTCGTCGACCGGTCCGAGACCGTCCGGACCCTGGCCGGTCCCTGGCTCGACCAGGACGGCTCCACCTTCACCGCGGACCTCACCGCCATGGCCTCGGGCCTGGGGGCGGCCGGGCTGCGCGATCTGACGCTCGCGGGTGCGCTGGGCCGGCTGATCGCCGGGGGCGGGCCGCGGGCCGATGGCCTGCGGAAGGTTCTCGACTCCGTACAGGCCAGTGGGCTCGCGGATGCGAAGCTGGCCGATCTGCTGGGCCCGGGCCAGCAGCAGCTCAACGGCGCACGGAAGTAGGGCGCGCCGGGGGGTTGTGCCCCGGCCCCGCCCTTTCACCGTTTCCTCCGGGGGCTCCGCCCCCGGGCCCCGGTGTGGGGGCTGCGCCCCCTGCACCCCGCTTCAGGGCTCCGCCCCGGACCCCGCAGCACGCTGCGCGCGCCGCGCGGCGGAGCCGCATGGCGGCGCAGCCGCGTTGCGGGGGACCGGGGCGAACGCCCCACCCCGCACGGCGAGATGACGAAGGGAAGCTGAGAAAGACGTGAGCACCGAAGGTGCCGAGCCCACGCTGGAAGCCGGGACGTACGAGATACTGCGCGGCAGACTCGCGGACGCGGCCCGCGAGCTGAGGGGCCGGGCCCACAAGCTCAACACCCGCCGCATCGGGGCCTTCGGCGGCCGCGCCCTGGAGCTGCTGCGCACCGACCGCCTGCAGAGCGAACAGGCCGTCACCGCCCGCGACCTCGCACAGGTCGGCGGGCTGCTGCTGACCGGCCGGCACCCGGCGAGTGCCGAGCCGGGACGGGTCGAGGATGTCTTCGCCCTGTACCGGCCCGCCGACGGCCACTTCGTACCGGTGGGCCCGGACGCCCTGCCCGGGCTGCTCGACGACGACCGCTTCCGGCGGGACTTCACCGAACTCCACCGCTACTACCGGGGCGCCCGCCTGCTCCAACTGCGGTGCACCGAAGAGCTGTTGCTCGCCGTCTTCCAGACCGGCGAGCGGCTCACCGACATCCGCGTACTGCGCTGGCGCATCGCATCCGACGGCAGCCCGGCCTACCTGGACGCCGAGGGC
This sequence comes from Streptomyces xingningensis, assembly GCF_054957865.1. Lineage (NCBI taxonomy): Bacteria > Bacillati > Actinomycetota > Actinomycetes > Kitasatosporales > Streptomycetaceae > Streptomyces > Streptomyces xingningensis. The sequence continues at coordinate 110,281 of NZ_JBDJPF010000011.1, read as the reverse complement.
GAGCGGGACCACACCCTGCCGCCCTCCCATGACTTCGACTGGACCGCGGCCACCCGGGACGACCAGGTCCTCGGCCGCTTCCCGCACATCGCCGTCCATGACGGCCTGTACCTCTCGACGGCCGACGGCAGCCTCACGGTCAAGACCGAGAACGACACCGAGACCGGCGAGGGCGTCCACCGGGAGCCCGTCGACGAACCGCTGCAGTCGCTCGCCGACGCGGACGTCCAGCACGCCCGCCTCGGCCCGCTGACCGTGCTGCGCGTCCGCCCGTACAAGGAGAACGCCTGGCGGTACCTGGTCTTCAACACCCGCACCCAGGACGTCCGGCGGCTGGACGGCATCGGGCAGGCGTGCCGCCGGCTCCCCGAGGACCAGGGCCTGATCTTCCCCGGCGGCTACTGCCTCGCCACCGGTGAGGTCAAGACCTTCGACCTCGACACCACCGGCTTCGCGTACGAGCGGGTCGTCCGGTCCCCCAACGGCGAGGACCTGCTGTTCGTCTTCCACGCCCGGGACGGGGGCCGCACCCTGCTGCTGCCCTACAACGTCATCCGCGAGGAGGCCGCCGCCCCGATCGACTCGCACGGCTGGGCGCTCTTCGACGACGGGACCCTGGCCGTCCTGCGGGCCCACCCCGACGGCCCCAGCCGCACCCACCCCGTCCAGGTGTGGAGCACCACCTACCTCTCCGACACCTTCGCGGCCGCCCTGCCCACCGGCACCGGCCCGCTGGCCCGCATTGGCAACGCCGATCTGGTGCGCGGCATTTCCGACTGCCTCTCGGTGGCGCGGATGGCCGACGGGATGACGCCCACCGCCGCGGTCTTCGAGGCGATCACGGCCGCCGCGACCCGCCTGGCCGACCTTCACCACTGGCTCGCCGATGCCGAACTCGAGGCGCTTGCCGAGCCGTTGGAGACCGTACGGGCCACCGCGGCCCAGGTCACCGAGGAGTTCGCCCGGGTCACCGCACTGCGGCGGCAGGCCGCCGAAGCGCTCGGCGAGGCGGCGGTACGGATCACCACACTGGTCCGCCGCACCCGCGGCGAGCAGCCGGACACGGCCGGCGGGTGGGTGCGTCAGCTCACCGAACTACGGCGCGCACAGGGGCACTTGGAGACCCTCCGGGACATCCGGTACATCGACCGGGAGCAGCTGGCCACCCTGGCCGAGGGGCTCACCGACGACCTGACCGCCACCGGCCGCCGGGCCGCCGCCTTCCTGGCCGGCGACGATGCCTTCGCCACCACCCACCGCACGGTGGAACGGCTCACCGAGGAGGCCGCGGCCGTGGCGACCGCGGCCGAAGCCGCGCCGCTCGCGGCCCGGATCGACGAACAGGCCGACGGCCTGCGCGTGGTCACCGACATCATCGGCACCCTCGACCTCGCCGACACCACCGTCCGCACCTCCATCCTCACCCGCACCGGGGAGGTCCTGGCCGCCGTCAACCGCGCCCGCGCCACCCTCGACGCCCGCCGCAGGGAACTCCTCGAGGCCGAGGGCCGCGCCGAGTTCGCCGCCGAGTTCGGCCTGCTGGGCCAGTCGGTGGCGGGTGCCCTGGCGGCCGCCGGCACCCCCGAGGAGTGCGACGAGCAGCTCGGCAGACTGCTGCTCCAGGTGGAGAACCTGGAGGCCCGCTTCGGCTCCTTCGACGACCACCTGGAACGGATCGCCGCCGAGCGCGACACCATTCACGAGGCCTTCGCCACCCGCAAACAGGCCCAGCTCGACGAGCGCGCCCGGCGCGCCCAGCGGCTCGCCGACTCCGCACAGCGCACCCTGGCCACCGTCGTCCGCCGGGCCCACGCCCTGCCGGACGCCGACGCGGTGAGCGCCTTCTTCGCCTCCGACCCCCTGGTCGGCAAGGTCCGCGGCACGGCCGAGGAGCTGCGCGCCCTGGGCGATCCGGTGCGCGCGGGCGAACTCGACGGCCGGCTCAAGGCGGCCCGCCAGGAAGCCGCCCGGGCGCTGCGCGACCGGTCCGAGCTCTATGACACCACCGGCACCATCCGGCTCGGCCGTCACCGCTTCGCCGTCAACACCCAGACCATCGACCTCACCCTGGTCCCGCACCAGGGCGCCTTCGCCTTCGCCATCACCGGCACCGACTACCGCGCCCCCGTGCACGACCGGGAGCTCACCGCCCACCGGGAGCTGTGGGAGCAGCCGCTGGTCTCCGAGTCCCCGGAGGTCTACCGCGCCGAGCACCTGGCGGCCCTGCTGCTGGACCGGGCCGAATCCGGCCTGTCGACGGGGGAGTTGGCCGGGCTCGACCGGGCAGGGCTGCTGGCCGAGGTCCGCCGGGCCGCCACCGCCCGGCATGACGAGGGATACGACCGGGGCGTCCACGACCACGACGCCACGGCGATCCTCGCCGTGCTGCTCCGGCTGCTCCCCGGCGCCGGACCGCTGCGGTTCTCCCCCCAGGCGCGGGCCGCGGCCCAGCTGTTCTGGGCGCATGGCACCGACGAACAGGCGCGCGCCCAATGGGCCACCCGCGCCCGGTCACTGGCCCGGGCACGAGACAGCTTCGGCACCGTACCGGCGATCGAGGACCTGTCCGCCGAACTGGCCGCGGCCGCCGCCGGGTTCCTCGCCCGGTCCGTACCACCCCTCGCGGCGGCCACCGGCGACGGCGGGCCGCTCGGCGGCTACCTCTTCGAGGAACTGGCGGCCGGGACACCGCGCTTCGCCACCAGCAGCACCGCCCGCACTCTGCTCACCGGCTTCCATGCCGCACTGGGGCCCGCCGCCCGGGAGTTCACCGAGGACCTGCGCGCCCTGGGCGACGACCTCGCCGCCCGCCACCAGCTGGTGACCGCCTGGCTCGGCGGCTACGCCCAGGGCACCCACGACACCCGCGACATACCGGAGGCCGGCGCCATCGAACTGTGCGGCACCGCACTCGACCGGCGGGACATCGACGCCCCGGTCACCGCGACCGCCGACGGCCTGCTCGGCGCGCACCCCCGCATCACCGGCGGCTCGCTGACCGTCCGGCTGGATGAATTCCTCGCCCGCACCGGCGAGTTCCGCCGCACCCGGGTGCCCGCCCACCGGGCCTTCACCGCGGCCCGCGGCCGACTGCTGGCCGCCGAACGCGAGCGGCTGCGCCTGGACGCCCACCGGCCCCGGATCATGCCCGCCTTCGTCCGCAACCGGCTCCTGGACGAGGTCTACCTCCCGCTGATCGGCGACAACCTCGCCAAGCAGCTCGGCGCCGCCGGCGACGGCCGGCGCACCGACAACCAGGGGCTGCTGCTCCTGCTCTCCCCGCCCGGCTACGGCAAGACCACGCTCATGGAGTATGTGGCCGCCCGCCTCGGCCTGGTCTTCGTCAAGGTCGACGGCCCCGCCCTCGGGCACCGTACGACCTCCCTCGACCCGGCCGCCGCCCCGGACGCCGCCGCCCGACGCGAGGTGGAGAAGATCAACTTCGCGCTGGAGGCGGGCTCCAATGTCTTCCTCCACCTCGACGACATCCAGCACACCTCACCGGAGCTGCTGCAGAAGTTCATCTCCCTGTGCGACGCCCAGCGCCGCATGGAGGGCGTCCGGGACGGCGAGGCCCGCACCCACGACCTGCGGGGCAAGCGCTTCGCCGTGTGCATGGCCGGCAACCCCTACACCGAGTCCGGGCAGGTCTTCCGCATCCCCGACATGCTCGCCAACCGCGCCGACGTCTGGAACCTCGGCGATGTCCTCGGCGGCCGGGAGGAACTCTTCGCGCTCAGCCACATCGAGAACGCGCTCACCTCCAACCCCGTCCTCGCCCCCCTCGCCACCCGCGGCCGCGCCGACCTGGAACTGCTGGTCAGGCTCGCCCAGGGCGACGATTCGGTACGGGCCGACCAGCTGAGCCACCCCTACTCCCCGGCCGAGTCCGAGCAGATCCGGTCGGTGCTCGGCAAACTGCTGCGGGTCCAGCAGACGGTGCTCGCCGTCAACCGCGCCTATATCGCCTCCGCGGCCCAGACCGATGCCTCCCGCACCGAGCCGCCGTTCCGGCTCCAGGGCTCGTACCGCAACACCAACAAGCTCGCCGAGCGCATCCTCCCCGTGATGAACGACGCCGAGCTCGAGGCGCTCATCGACGACCACTACCGCGGCGAGGCCCAGACCCTCACCAGCGACGCCGAGGCCAACCTCCTCAAGCTCGCCGAACTCCGCCACCGGCTGACCCCGGAGCAGGCGGCCCGCTGGGCGGCGGTGAAGAGGGCGTACGCACGCCGCCCGGAGCACCATGGAGAGGAGACCGCCCGGTCCTCATGAGCCACCCGGAGACCGCCGATGGCAGCACGCGGAAGTCTGCGGATCTACCTGGGAGCCGCACCGGGCGTGGGCAAGACCTACGCCATGCTCCAGGAGGGCCGACGGCTGCGCGCCCAGGGCGCCGACGTGGTGGTCGGCCTCGCCGAGCCGCACGGGCGACGGCCGACGGCGGCGCTGCTCGAGGGCCTGGAGACGATCCCCCGGCGCACCCTGGTCCACCGCGGGGCGGCCTTCACCGAGCTGGACCTGGACGCGGTGCTGGCCCGCCGCCCCCAGGCCGCCCTGGTGGACGAACTCGCCCACAGCAATGTGCCCGGCTGCCGCAACGCCAAGCGCTGGCAGGACGTGGAGGAGCTGCTGGACGCGGGCATCGACGTGATCAGCACCCTCAACGTCCAGCACCTGGAATCCCTCAACGACGTGGTCCGGCAGATCACCGGCGTCACCCAGCGCGAGCGGCTGCCCGACGAGGTGGCCCGGCGCGCCGAGCAGATCGAGCTGGTCGACCTCCCGCCCGAGGTGCTGCGCCGCCGCATGGTGCACGGCGACATCTACCCGGCCGACCGGATCGAGGCCGCCCTGACCCACTACTTCCGGGTCGGCAACCTCACCGCGCTCCGTGAACTGGCGCTGCTGTGGCTGGCCGACCGGGTGGAGGAGGGCCTGCAGCGCTACCGCGCCGAACACGGCATCGCCGCTCCCTGGGAGACCCGTGAACGCATCCTGGTCGGCCTCACCGGAGGCCAGGAGGGCGAGACCCTGATCCGCCGGGCCGCCCGGATCACCGCGCGGACCCCGGGCAGCGAGCTGCTGGCCCTCCATGTGGTGCCGGGCGACGCGCCGGCGGTCGGCACCCCGGCGGCCCTGGACGGCCAGCGCGCCCTGGTGGAGTCACTGGGCGGCAGCTACCACCAGACCACCGGCGACGACATCGTCCAGGCGCTGCTGGAGTTCGCCCGGGCGGAGAACATCACCCAGCTCGTGCTGGGCGCCGCCCGCCGCGGCGGGCTCTCCGCCGCACTGCGGCCGGGCGTGGGCCGGCGGACGATCCGGGCCTCCGGGCCCATCGATGTGCACATCGTCACCCATGAGGCGGCAGCGGGCCCCGCCACTCTGATGCGGCTGCCGCGCCCGGGCCGTGGCATGAGCCGCCGGAGGCAACTGTCGGGGCTGGCGGGCGCGGCGGTGCTGCTGCCCCTGCTGACCCTGGTCCTGACGGCCCTGCGCGGACGGCTCGACCTGGCCGCCGACCTCATCCTCTATCTGCTGGTCGTGGTGGTCGTCGCCCTGCTCGGCGGGCTCTGGCCCGCGCTGGCCGCCGCGGTGGCCGCGGCGCTGCTCGCCGACTACTACTTCACTGCGCCACCGCACTCGTTCGACATCCGGCACGGCACCGACATCGTCGCCCTGGTGGTCTTCGCGGCCGTCGCCCTGCTCGTCGGCACGGCGACGGGCACCGCGGCACGGTCGATGTACCGGGCGGCCCGCGCCACCTCCGAGGCCCGGGCGCTGAGCCGGCTGGCGACGGCGATGATGCACGGGCCGGACCTGCCCGCGCTCATCGAGCAGATCCGGGAGAACTTCGGGCTCGCCGCGGTCAGCCTGCTCGAACGCGACCCCGGGGCGGGCACCCTGCCCCGCTGGTACGTCGTCGCCAGTGCCGGGGAGCGGCCGCCCGAGCGGCCCGGTGAGGCGGATGTGGAGAGCCCCGTCGACGACCGCCTCACCCTGGCCGCGCGCGGTCGCGGACTGAGCATCGACGACCAGCGCGTACTGGCCGCCTGCGCCGCGCAGTTGGGGATCGCCCACGCCCAGGGCAGGCTCGCCCGGCGGGCCGCCGAGACGGACACCCTGGCCGCCGCCGAACGCACCCGCACCTCGCTGCTCGCCACGGCCGGCCGGGACCTGCGGGCCTGCCTGGACACCGCCGCGGACGCGCTCGCCCGGCTGCGCACCCCGGCGGGCCCGTCCCCCGAGGAGGCCCGGCTGCTGGGCGCCGCCCGGACGTCCGTACACCGGGCCCGGCAGCTGGTCACCGACCTCGACGACCTCGGACGGCTGCACGCCGGAGCCCTCGACCTCTACCTCCGCCCCGTCGACCTCGGCGAGGTGCTGACCACCGCCCTGGACGACCTCGGCCCCGGCGGCCACACCATCCTGGTCACCCTGCCCGAGGAACTGCCCGATGTCATCGCCGACGCCGCGCTGCTCTCCCGCGCGCTCACCGGCCTCGCCGCCGACGCGCTGCGCCACAGCCCGCCCGGCACCTCACCGGCCCTGGACGCCGAGGTGCTGCCCGGCAGGCTGGCCGTTCGCCTGACGGACGGCGGGGACGGCCCGGGCCCCGACCGCCTCCGGGGCGACAGCCTGGCCCTGCGGCTCTCCCGGGACCTGCTCGAGGCCATGGGCGGCACCCTGGAGTCCGCGGCAGCCGCCGGGTCCCCCTGCACGGTGACGCTCGGCCTGCCGACCCGGCGGTAGCCGGGGAAAACGCTGAAAGGGCGGGGCTCAACCCCGCACCGGCGCGGGCGCCGCGGCCGGCAGGGACACCACCATGGTCAGCCCCCCTCCCGGCGTGTCCTCGGGCACCAGCGTGCCTCCCATCGCCTCGGTCAGCCCCCTGGAGAGCGCCAGCCCCAGCCCCAGCCCGGTGGTGTTGTCCGTGTCCCCCAGGCGCTGGAACGGCGCGAAGGCCCGCTCCCGATGGGCGGGACTGATCCCCGGCCCACGGTCGATCACCCGGAGCTCGACGGTCGCCGCGAGCACGCTCGCGGCGACCGTGACGGGACGACCGGGCGGTGAATGCCGCACCGCGTTGGCCACCAGATTGGCCAGCACCCGCTCCAGCAGCGGCGGATCGGCCAGCACATCCGGCACCGCCTCCAGATCCTGGGTGGCGACCGGCACCTGTGGCGCCTCCGGCAGGGTGTCCACGGCCGGCGGCAGCACCTCGGCGAGCGCGGTCGGCTGCAGATGCAGGGCGAGGGCGCCCGCCTGGATCCGGCTCATGTCCAGGAGGTTGTCGACCAGCCGGTTGAGCTTGGCCAGCGACTCCTCGGCGGTGGCCAGGAGTTCCTCCCGGTCCTCGGCGGAGAAGTCGACATCGCGGCTGCGCAGCGAGCTGACGGCGGCCCAGCCGCTGGCCAGCGGGGTCCGCAGGTCATGGCTGACGGCGGCGAGCAGGGCGGTACGCATCCGGTCGGCGGCCTTGACCGGTTCGACCTCGGCGACCGCCTCGGCGAGCCGGGCGTGCTCGACGGCGGCCGTCAGATGGGCGGCGAAGGCGGTCAGCACCCGGTGCTCGGTGGCGGGCAGACCCCGGCCGCGGAGCACCAGTTCGCTGTCGGCTCCGATGGGCACCGTGATCTCCGGCGGCGCGGTGGCCACCGCCTCGGGCCGCACCGGCTCCGGGTCGCGCTCCCGCGGCCGCAGTTCGGCGGTCTCCATGCCGAAGGTCTCGCGGGTGCGCTCCAGCAGCAGCGGAACGGCCTGTTCGCCGCGGAGGACGCCACCGGCCAGCGAGGACAGCGTCTCGGCCTCGGCCGTGGCACTCGCGGCCCGCCGGCTCAGCCGCAGCGAGCGGTCCACGATGGCCGCGACGATGACGGCGACCACGGCGAAGACACACAGCGCAAGGATGTTGTTCGCCCCGGTGATGGTGAAGCGGTCGGTCGGCGGGATGAAGTAGTAGTTGAGCAGCAGTGAGGCCGTCACGGAGGCGAGCAGCGCCGAGACCACCCCGCCGATGCAGGCCACCCCGACGACGGTGAGCAGGAACAGCAGGGTCTCGCTGGTCAGGTTGAGGCTGAAGGGGCCGGAGACGGCCCGCAGCAGCACGGTGAGCAGCAGGGGCAGCAGACCCCCCGCCACCGGCCCGCCGATCCGGCGGGCGAACGGCAGACGGTTGCCGGAGTCAGCCAACAGCCGTCCCTGCCCGGCCCGTTCATGGGTGACCATGTGCACATCGATGTCCCCCGAGGACTCGATGATCGCCTCACCCACCCCGCGCGAGTTGACCAGGCGGGCCAGCCACCCCCGGCGGCTGACGCCGACGACCAGCTGAGTGGCGTTCTCGGCGCGGGCGAACTCCAGGAGGGCGGTGGGGACATGGTCGCCCACGATGGTGTGGTGGGTGCCGCCCAGCTTCTCGACGAGCTGCCGCTGCCTGGCCAGCGCCGCGGGCGACGCCCCGGCGAGCCCGTCGCTGCGGGCGATGTGCACGGCGAGCAGATCGCCGCCGGAGGACCGGGCGGCGATCCGGGCGGCCCGGCGGATGAGGGTCTCGCCCTCGGGGCCGCCGGTGATGGCGACCACCACGCGTTCGCGGGTCTCCCAGACGCCCCCTATGCCGTGCTCGGCGCGATAGCGCTGCAACGTCTCGTCCACCCGCTCGGCGACCCACAGCAGGGCCAGCTCGCGCAGGGCGGTGAGGTTGCCGATCCGGAAGTAGCGGGAGAGCGCGGCGTCGATCTTCTCCGGCGGGTGGATGTTGCCATGGGCCATCCGGCGGCGCAGCGCCTCGGGAGGCAGATCGACGAGTTCGATCTGGTCGGCGCGGCGCACCACTTCGTCCGGCACGGTCTCCCGCTGCGGCACCCCCGTGATCTTGACCACGACGTCGTTGAGGGATTCCAGGTGCTGGATGTTGACATTGGTGATGACATCGATGCCGGCCGCGAGCAGGTCCTCGATGTCCTGCCAGCGCTTGGTGTGCCGGGCGCCGGGCACATTGGTGTGCGCCAGCTCGTCGATCAGCGCCACCTCGGGGCGGCGCTCGAGCACCGCGTCCAGATCGAGTTCGGTGTGCGTCATGCCCCGGTAGGTGCGCTGCTGCCGGGGCACGCTCTCCAGGCCCTCGAGCATCGCCTCGGTGTGCGGGCGCCGGTGGCACTCGGCGAAGGCCACCACCACATCGGTGCCGCGCACGGCCCGGCGCCTGCCCTCGTCCAGCATCCGGTAGGTCTTGCCGACGCCGGGTGCCGCGCCGAGGTAGACCTTGAGCCTGCCGGGACGCGGCCCCGGCGCGTCGGTCGGAAGGCTGTCCTGCGCCATCGGCCCGCTCCTTCTGTGTTGCCTGTGCACTGCCCATGGTCACTTTCCCCACCGCGGAATCGCGGTTCGGACCCACGACGTTGACGCGTTCCTGATCCGGCCCGGGGGAGGAGCGACAGCTCCCGGCCGTCCGCGACGGAGTGGGATGACCCCCGGGACCGGGACGATTGGGCCATACTTTCCGTGTTCACCACCTCGGGGAGAGACATGAGGCTCGTTCATGCCCTGTCGGCGGTCGCCCTGCTCGGTATCCTCGGCACGACAAGTCCGCCACCACCGGCGGGCGTTGGTCATGCGGAGGCGGCCGCCGTCGCCTCGCCGGGCCCGGTCGGGCGGCTCTACGGCACCGCGGTCCGCACGTTCCCGACCCGGCAGCGCCAGGTCGCGCTCACCTTCAACGCGGCATGGGACGAGGCGGGCATCCCGGAGGTGCTGCGCGAGCTGCGCCGCCGCGGCACACCGGCCACCTTCTTCTTCACCGGCCAGTTCGCCGAACGCCACCCCGGTGCGGTACGGACGATCGCGCGGCGCCATGGCATCGGCAACCACTCCTACAGCCACCCGTCCTTCACCGGGCTGCCCCCGGACCAGGTCGAACAGGAGGTGCGGGCCACCGACGCGGCCCTGCGGAGGGCGGCCCGCACCGCCCCGCTGCCCTTCTTCCGCTTCCCCTACGGGGACACCACGCCGCAGGGGATCGCCCAGGTCAACTCCCTCGGTTTTGCCGACATCGAGTGGACGACGGACACCAAGGGCTATCTCGGCACCGCGCACGGCATGACCGTGGGGGAGGCCGTCAAACGGGTGGCCGAGGTGCTCGCACCGGGGGCGATCGTGCAGATGCACGTCGGTTCCGCCGATGGCTCCGGGGAGGTCCTGGACGCCCGGGCACTGCCGCGCATCATCGATCTGATCGAGGCCCGGGGGTATGAAGTGGTCGATCTGCGCACGCTTTTGGCCCCGTAGGCCGGGATGCGATTGAACGCCGGGCGGATCGCGCGGACCATGGAGCGGGAGGCCTGACCCGTGGCATTGCGCATTCACTTCGGCAGCGACGACTTCGCGCAGACAAGGCTGGCCCAGGGGCCCGACCCCATGTGGGAGGTACTGCTCAGCCTGCACATGCTGCAGACCGACGACGGGCCGCTGGTGTTCGACCGCTGGCGCCGCGCGGTCCGGGCCGGGCTCGACCCGCGGCTGCGCCGGCTGCTCACCCTGGCCCCACCGCGGGGCTACTCACCGGACTTCCTGACCCCCGCGGCGGCCACCGGAGGCATAGAACTCGGCATCAGCGCGCTGCTGTCCACCCCGCGCGCCCGGCTGTGCCACGACATGACGCAACTGGCCGGTTCGCAACGGCGACTGCCCTACCCGGCGGCCCGGGAACTCGCGGCCGGCGAGCCGGATGCGCTCCGCGAGCTGGGGGAGTCGGTCCGCTCGTACCACCGGTTGGCGCTCGCCCCGTACTGGACGCGGATCCGGGCCGAGGTCGATGCCGACCTGCTGCTGCGCGGCCGGGCCATCCCCCATGGACCGGCGAGCCCGTTCGATCATCTGATGCGGACCCTGCACCCGTGCCTGGAGTGGCAGTCGCCGGTACTGACCATGCATGGTCCGCATGTTCAGGGGGATCTGCGGCTGGAAGGCCGGGGGCTGCTGTTGCTGCCGTCGTTCTTCTGCTGGCGGATGCCCACGGTGCTGCGCAATCACGATCTGCTGCCGGTCGTCGTCTTCCCGGTCGAGCACAGCCCGGTCCAGCTGGTCCCCGACCGGGAGCGCGGAGCGGCGGGGCGCGGGCTGGACGCCCTGCTGGGGCGCACCCGGGCGGCCCTGCTGGAGGCGGTCGCGCAGGGCAGCACCACCTCCGAACTCGCCCGGTCCGCCGCGGTCACGGCCGCGACCGCCAGCCACCATGTGTCCGTGCTCAGGGACGCGGGCCTGGTCGTCACCCGGCGGGTGGGCGGCGCGGCACATCACACCCTCACCCCGCTGGGGGCGGACCTGCTCACCAGCCGCTGATCCGCCACCCCGCACTGACCTCCCGGATTAGACCTGGTTCTAATGCACTGGCCCGGTCGCCCGGGATCGGTCAGGCTGGTCGTGAGGAACGGGAGACCGCGGGGCACGGGGGACCGACGGTGGCCCGTGTCGACAGGGCCCGCATGTCCGACTGGAGTTGAGGTGCCAACGGGGGTGACTGCCGGTGCTGCCGTCTTCGACCGGCGGTCGGGCACCTTTACGGAACGGTTCGGATCGGACATGCGGTTCCGGTCGGCTTCGGTGGTGAAGCTGCTGATCGCGCTGGATGTGCTGGGGGAGCGGGGTACCGGGAGCGATCTCCCGGACGCCGACCGGGTCAGGCTGGGCTCCATGCTGCGCAGCAGCGACGACGACGCGGCGAGCCACTACTGGGAGCGGGACGGGGGCTCCGCCATCGTCACCCGCATGATCCGCCGCCTCGGCCTGCGGGACACCTCCGGGCCGCCGGCGGACCACCCGGGGCACTGGGGCTACTCGGCCCTCACCGCCGCCGACACCGTGCGGGTGTACCGGTATCTGCTGGATTCGGCGCCGGGTCCGGTCCGCGACTTCGTCATGGGCAACCTGAGGGAGTGCACCCGCCTCGGCTCCGACGGCTTCGACCAGCACTTCGGCATCCCGGGCGCGTTCGGCCGGCCCTGGGCGGCGAAACAGGGCTGGTCCGGGTTCGGCGCGGGGGGCGGGCCCGCCCCGGCGGGCGGGGTCGATCTGGCCCGTCCCGCGCTGCACACCACCGGAACCGTCGGTGCCGGCGACCGCTCGATCGTGGCCGTCTTCACCCTCCACCCGGTGGGCACCCCGCAGGGCACGGCATACACCCGGATCACCGAGCTCACCCGCTCCCTCGACGTCCCCGGTGCCAACCGCCCGGCCCACGGCTGACCAGGTCACCGACGAGCGGTGCGCTCACCGCGTGCGCCGGGCGTGCTTCGGTGCCCCTCTTGTGACACCGGCCGGTGCTGTATGACGGTGCGCCATGGGCGGGAACCCCGGCGGCCGGGGCCGTACGGTTCCGCCGATGGTCCGTTATCCGGCAGCAGGTGGAGATCGCGAAGGAGTCGTGCATGACCAGCCACGGCGAATACCCCGTCATCGACGCCGACAGCCACATCGTGCTGCCCGACTCCGACGACTGGTGGCGCGGAAGGCTCCCGGAGAAGTACGCCGCCTGGATGCCCAGGTATCAGGACGGCACACTGACCGCGGAGGGGCGGATCATCGAGCAGCCGTCATCGACCTTCCACGGCCGCCCCATCCAGGCCGCCTGGTTCGGCACCACCCAGGGAGCCACCTACACACCGGGCAGCTGGATGCACGACGACCCGGCCGCGGTGGAGGTGCTCGGCGCCCTCCGCCGCGGCGGCCTGGACCCACGCGACCGGCTCGCCGCCATGGACCGGGAAGGGATCACCCTCGCCCAGATCTTCCCGTCCAAGGTGCTCGGACTGCTCCCGGCCCTGCACAGCTCCGCGTTCGCCCACGAAGTCGTCAAGGCCTACAACGACTGGGTGCTCGCCTACTGCGCCGAGGACCGCGCCCGGCTGTTCCCGGTCGCCGCCCTGCCGCAGCACGACCTGGTGCTGGCCGTGGAGGAGGCGCACCGGATGCTGGACCAGGGCGTCCGCGCGGTCATCCTCCGGCCCAACACGGTGGCCGGGACCAATGTCGACGATCCGGTGTACGAGGCCCTCTGGGCATTCTGCGAACGCCATGCGATGGCGGTGTGCTTCCACGAGGGGTTCGGCGTCGCCCGCATTCCCCGGATCGGCACCGAACGCACCCGCGACACCATGCAGGGCCATCTGGTCAGCCACACCTTCGAGCAGATGACAGCGGTGATGCTGCTCATCACCGGCGGCGTCATGGAGCGGTTCCCGCGGCTGAACTTCGCCTTCATGGAGAGCGGTGCCGGGTGGGCGCCGTTCTGGCTGAACCGGATGGACGACCACACCGAGCAATTCGCCAAGGACCGGCCCCCGTTGCCGGAGAAGCCCAGCAGCTACTTCAAGCGCCAGTGCTACCTCGGGATCGAACCGGAGGATCCGCTGCTTCCCATGCTCGTCCAGCAGGGCCTCGAAGAGAATCTGCTGTTCGCCAGCGACTTCCCCCACTTCGACGCCAAGTTTCCCGGCGCGGTCACCGCGCTGACCGAACGGGGCGACCTGACGGAGCCGGTCAAGCGCAAGCTCCTCAGCGACAACGCCCGCCGCTTCTTCGGGATCACCTGATGCGGTCGGCCCTCCCGGGGTCCGACCCCCGCTTCGCCGCAGTGCTGCGTGAACTGGAGGCGCGCTCCCAACGGGAGCAGACCGAACTCGAGGCGCTGCGCGCGGCCGGCGGCAGCGCCCTGCGCGACCGGGCGGGCTCCTTCATGCTCGACATCGGCCCCGAGGCCGGCCTGCTGCTCAACACCCTGGTGCGGGCGATGGGGGCGCGGACGGTCCTGGAGGTCGGCGGCTCGGTGGGCTACTCCACGCTATGGCTCGCCGAGGCGGTGCGGGCGACCGGCGGCCGCCTCCACTCCATCGAGGTCGATGCCGGGAAACAGGCCGAGCAGCGGGCCAATGTGACGGCGGCGGGCCTCGACGCGGTGGTCGAACTGACCTCGGTCGAGGCACCGGAGCTGCTTCCGGGCCTCCCCGGCCCGGTCGACCTGGTGCTGCTGGACCACTGGAAGGAGCTCTACGTCCGGGACTTCGAGGCCTGCTGGCCGGCCCTGCGCAGGGGCGGCCTGGTGGTGGCCGACAACATCCTGGTGCCCCTGAAGAACGCCGAGGTCATCGCCCGTTACCGGCGGCATGTCAGCCGGCTGCCGGATGCCCGGAGCCAGGTGCTGGCAGTGGGCGATGGCATGGAAGTCACTACAAAGTGTTAATCATCTCCCGGCGTCCGGGTGGTGGCCGGTCCCTGCCTCTAGCGTTGCCTCCGTCATCGCCGCCGCACCCGGGGAGACCGTCCCATGAAGATCGGCATTGAATCGGAACTGCCGGTGGTCGACCGGCTGGGCGAGGCGGCCGGCCGGGAGGCGGTGCAGTCGCTGTTCCGGCGGCTCGCCGGACGGGCGGACTTCACCGCCTACCACGACGCCGGCAGCGGGGCGCTCGTCGGCGCCACCTCGGTGCGGAGCAATGGCACCCTGATGGTGGGCAACGACTACGGCATCTGCACGGTGGAGATGGCCCTGCCGCCGGAGGAGGGCTTCGCCTCCGCCAAGGCGGCCTGGAACCAGGCCCTGGACTCGCTGGTCCTCCCCGCCCTGGCCGCCGAGGGCCTGTCCGCCCTGGCCCATGGCTGCCAGCCGCGGACCGAGACGCTCGGCGGCCCCTTCCTGGCGGACAAGGGTCACTACAGACTGTGGCTGGCCCAGGCCGAGCGGTACCCGGGACACTATGCGGCCGACGCCTGGCCCGGTTTCGCGGCCGTCCAGTTCAACATCGATGTGCCCCTGCCGCAGGTGGTCACCTTCTGCAACACGCTGATCAAGATGACGCCGCTGATCTACGCATGGGGCGCCAACTCCGCGGTGTTCGGCTCCCGGGTACAGCCCTGGTACTCCCTGCGTCTGCAGGGATACCTGGAACTGGCCGGCTCCAACCCGTTCTTCGCCCACCGGCTGCACTTCCCCCGCCGGCTCCCTCACGACCTGGCCGCCTATATGCGCGAGGCCTGGGCGCTGCCCGTCTTCGAGATCGACCGGGCCGGCGTGACCCACAGCCCGGTGGACCCGCACCTGACCACCGCACAATTCGCCGCGGCCGGTGACGCCGAGTTCATCGACCTCAACGGGGCCAAGTGCACCCTGAGTTGCACCCCGGCCGACCTGGCCGCCGGGCTGGTCTTCTACTGGCCGGCGGTGCGGGTGCGGATGCGGCTCGACGAATCGTGCACCGTCCCGGAGATCCTCCGCGCCGTGGCCGCCGGCCGCCCCGAGGAGGTGCTCCGCGACGGCGGGCGCGGCACCTTCGCCGAGGTCCGCCACCTGCCGACGATGGACCGGGCGGAAACCTTCTCCTGGCTGGCGATGCTGCTGGGCTGGCTGGGCGACCTCGAACGGTGCCGGGACCTGTTCGACAGCTGGACGCTCGAGGACGCCCGGGCGGCGGCCGCCAGGGTACAGACCCATGGCTGGGCGACGGACGTGGCGGGAGCCCCACTCACCGAGTGGGGCCGCCGGGCCCTCGACCTCGCGGCCGGCTCGCTGCGCCGGAACCCGGTCGCGCCGGTGGCTGAACTGTCCACGCCGGCCCGGCGCCTGAGGGACCGGACGAGCCCGGCGACCGACGCCGTCAGGTGTCTGCGCAACGAGGGAATCGACGCGCTCGTGGAAAGACTGAGGATGTGCTGAGGTGACACCACGGCCCGTTCCCGCGCAGGCCTACAACTTCTCCGCCGGACCCGCCACCCTGCCCCGCCCGGTGGCCCGGCGGGTACGTGAGGAGTTCGCCGCACATGCCCGGGACGGTGCCTCGATCATCGAGATCAGCCACAAGAGCCCCCGGTTCACCGGGCTGCTCGACACCACGGCCGGCCTGTTCCGTCGGCTGTGCGGAGTTCCGGAGGACCATCACCTGCTCTTTGTGCACGGCGGTGCCCGGATGCAGTGCTCCGCCGTCCCGCTCAATCTGATCGGCCGGTCCCCGACCCGCACCGCCGGCTATGTCGAGACGGGCCTCTTCGCCCGGCAGGCCCGCCGGGAGGGAGCCCGCTACGGCACCGCCACGATCGTCGCCACCAGCGAGGACACCGGCTTCGACCGGATACCCGAGCTGCCGCCGGCAGACCGCCCGGAGCGGTTCGCCTACCTCCATCTGACCGGCAACAACACGGTGTACGGCACCCGTTGGAACGCCTTCCCCGAAGACTTCCCGGCGCCGCTGGTGGTGGACGCCACCAGTGACATCCTCTCCCGGCGGCTGGACCACACGCGGTTCGGCATCGTCTACGCCGGATTCCAGAAGAACCTGGGACCGTCGAGCATGGCCCTGGTGACCGTCCGCGACGACCTGCTGGGCCACGCCCTGCCCCGGACTCCCAAGCTGCTGGACTACTCCGTCTACGCCCGGACGGGGTCGCTGGACAACACCCCCAACACCTTTGCCGTGTTCGTACTGTCCCTGGTCCTGGAGTGGGTCCGGGAGCGGGGCGGGCTCGCCGCGGTCGAGAAGACGAACCTGGCGAAGGCACAACTGCTCTACCGGGAGCTCGACCGTTCGGGCTTCTACCGCCCCACGGCACATCCCGGCCACCGCTCGGTCACCAATGTGGTCTTCCGGCTCGCCGAGGAGTCGCTCACCGGCGAGTTCCTGGCCCGGGCGGAGTCGGAAGGCCTCCTCGGCCTGGCCGGGCACCGCCTGGTGGGCGGCGTACGGGCCTCGCTCTACAACGGGATGCCCGAGGAGGGCGCCCGGGCACTGGCAGGCTTCCTGCACGAGTTCGAACGCCGGCATGGCTGACGCGGCACTGAGCGGCCTTGCCGAAGTCCGGTGCGGCACCTGCGCCCCGCAAGGGGCGCGGGGAACTGCGCGACCAGCCCCCACCGGGCCCGCAGCGACCGCACCGCACTTCCAGCGAAGCGCTTAGCCGGGCCGCACCACGGTGAACGCATACCGCCCCAGGCTGAAGAAGTACCGCCCCGCCGCGGCCAGTTCATGCAGCTCCCGGCGCCAGGCCCGGGTCTGCTCCGGGTCGGCCCGCGGATGGCCGGCCAGGAAGGCCTCGATGAAACCGATCTGCCAGTAGCTGTAGGCGCCTTGGTGGCACTCCCGGTTGAGGAAGGTCAGGGTGGTCAGACTCTCCTCATGGAAGCCGGCCTTCCGCAGCAGCGGGCCCAGCCGCTGCGGCAGCCGGGGGTGGGCCACATGGTCGTCCCACAGCTCCAGGATCCGGCGCATCCGGTGCCGGTCGGCCGAGTGCCACACCAGCGAGTCCCAGTCGGTGTCCAGGATCACCGCACGGCCTCCCGGCCGCAGCACCCGGCCGAGTTCCGCCAACGCCCGCTCGATGTCCTCGACATACTCATAGACCTGCACCGAGACCGCCGCGTCGAAGCTCGCGTCCGGGAACGGGAGCTCCTCGCAGCGCCCGGGCCGCAGACTCACCCGCCCGCCGGCCGCCGCACAGCGCGGCCGCGCCAGTGCCAGCATCGACTCGCTGATGTCGATGCCGCACACCTCGCCGTCCGGGCCGGCCCGCCCGGCGAGCTCCGAGGTCAGATAGCCCGGCCCGCAGCCGACGTCCAGCACCCGGTCCCCGGGGGACACCGCGAGCTGCCGGCGCACATGCTCCCGCTGCATCAGCATCTCCGGGGTGTGCGCCTCCACATCGGCCTCGGTGGCCCGTTCGCCGTCGAAGCGCAGCAGGTCCGTCATGGGGATGCCTCCTTCACCGGCGCCCGGGCGGCCGTCAGCCAGCGCCGGGCCCGTCCCACCGAGCGGTCGGTCAGTTCCGGGGACTCGCCCACATAGCGAGCGGGGTCTAGCAGCTCGTCGAGCTCGGCGGCGGAGATCCGGGAGCCGATCTCCTCGTGGGCCAGCAGGCAGGCGCGCAGCGAACGGCCCTCGCTCTGGGCGTGCTGGCTCACCTCGTACACCAGGGTGTGCGCGCTCTGCCGGCCGATCCGCCCGGCGAGGGCCAGCATCACCGCCTCGGTACAGATGAACTCGGCCGATGCACGGGCGTGCTCGGCCATCCGCTCGTGGTGCACCTCCAGATGGGCGAGGACGTCATTGAGGATGCCCAGCGCGGCCAGCGCACAGTGCGAGACATCGGCGACCGAGACCCACTCCATCCGCAGGCCGCGGGAGTCTCGTTCGTGCTCCTGCACCATGCTCTCGATGCCGAGGGCCGCATGGGACCTGGCCAGCCGGGCCAGCAGCACCACCTGTGCGGAACGCTCCGGATTGCGCTTGTGCGGCATGGTGCTGCTGCCCACCCGGCCGTACTCCCAGCCCTCGGCCACCTCGCCGACCTCCGGCCGGGACAGGACGCGGATCTCGTCGGCGATGCGGGCCAGCGTCCCCGCGAGCATGGCCAGGGTGGTGCCGAACTCCGCGACCCGGTCCCGTGCGACATGCCATCCGACCACGGGTACCCCGAGCCCGAGGCGCTCGGCGAAGGTGTCCAGCAACGCACGCCCCCGCCCCCCGAAGCCGGCCATGGTGCCGACCCCGCCGCACAGCTGGGCGACCAGCACCCGCTCCCGCATCTGCGTCAACCGCTCGCCATGGCGCGTCAGTTCGTCCAGCCAGCTCGCCACCTTCAGCCCAAAGGTGAACGGCAGGGCCGGCTGGCCATGAGTGCGGCCCACCATCAGGCTGTCCCGGTGCTGCTCGGCCAGCTCGGCCAGCCGCTCCACCATGGTGGCCAGTTCGGTGTCCACTTCATCCAGGACGTCCCGCATCTCCAGGGACTGTGCGGTGTCCTGTATGTCCTGGGTGGTGGCTCCCAGGTGCACCATCTCTCCCGCGCCACCGTCACAGGCCGCTTCCAGGCCGCGCAGCAGCGGCACCAGCGAGTGCCCGGTGCGCCGGAACTCGGGGGCGAGCGAGAGAAGATCGATTCGGCCCGGCTCACAGGCCCGGGCGACCCGGGCGGCCGTCCCCGGGACGAGCATTCCGAGTTCCTCCTGGCTGGCGGCCAGCGCGGCTTCGACCCACAGCCAGCGCCGCAGCCGGCACAGGTCGCAGAAGATCCGGCGGCTGGCGGCCGTGGCATAACCCCCGCCATGGAAGAGCGAATCGGCCACCTGGCCCCGCTCATGGCTGCACTGCGCCGCCGGGCGGCCGGGCAGGGTTTTGGTGTGGGGACTCTCCATAGGCCTTATGGTCCATGAGTTTCCCGAGCGTTCCCAGGGGAAGTCCTGCCATTCAACCGAATTGACGGTGGGATTCCGCCCCTTGTTCACCATCGTGGCCATAGGTGGTGCGTGGCCACATAGACCAGGCATCCCACGAGCACACTGAACAGCAGAGGCATGCGGCGCACCGCGGCGAATACCACCGCAAGGGTGCCGAATACCACTGCGGGCGAGGGGAGTTCGAGTTCCGTTCCGGCCACCGAGCTGATTGCCAGGACGAGCAGCACGGCCAGCGGGACCTGCCGCATCCAGGCCGTTCCGGTCAGCCGATGGCTCAGTGCGGTCGTGCCGGCCAGCCGCATCAGGCAGGTGCCGAGCCCGGTGAGGACGATCGACAGCACGACCCCGGTCGTGTTCATGCGGCCTCGGTCATGGCCAGGCTCCAGCGCCGGTCCGCCGCGGCCAGCAGCACGGTCAGCGAGGCCATGGCCGCCAAGGCCGCGAACGGCCCGGTCAGCCGGGCGAGGATGACGAGCCCCAGGCCCGCGACGGTCACCCACCACCGGTGTCGGACGCCGATGGAGCCCAGGGCGTCGACCGCGAGCGCGATGAACAGCGCGGGGAGGGCAAAGGCGGTCCAGCTCCCGGGGATGACCGGCCCCACGGCCGCTCCGCCCACCGTGCCCGCCACCCAGGCCAGCCAGCACGACACATGGATTCCGTAGTAGAAGCCGACCGGGGCGTCGGGACGTTGCAGATCCAGCGCGAAGGCCTCGTCGGTGAGGGTCTGGGCCAGTGCCAGCCGGTCCCTGCGGCCGACCCGGTGGAAGACCGGGGCGATCGCGAGACTCATGGGAACGTGCCGCAGATTGACCACCAGCATCCCCAGGGCGACCAGCAGGGGATGCTGCCCCAGGGCCAGGGCCTGGAGCCCGGCCATTTGCGCGGCCCCCGCATAGATCCATGCCGACATCAGCAGGGAAACCCAGCCGGACATGCCTGCCGAAGCGGCAATGGCGCCGAATGCCGCCGCCACCGGCAGATAACCCATGGCCGCGCCGGCCGAATGGCCAAGACCCCGGACGAAAGGGCTCGCCCGCAGCTGGTACGGCAATGGGCTCACTCCTTGGGCAGGCGGTGAATCGGGCGCGGAAATCCTCAACTCCCCATGATTGCCCATGCCGGTGAGCAGCGTGCCGAGTACCGGAAAGACAAAATCCCTGATATTAAAAGCCGGTGCTACTGGTCGGATTGCAGGGGCCCCATAAAGACCCCATCGGGAGGAGGGAGGCCCGTGGGGCGGGGCAAGGTGCCTGACCTGCCTCGCCGTTGGCGTGATCTTTATGGTCGTCGGCGAAGCTTGGCCGGATCGTTGCAGGCGGTAACGGGCCCAGTGGCAACATCATTTGGTGATGGTGACGGCGCGCTGTGTGACAGCGGGTGAACAGGGGCGACTTGGGGGCCTATGTGGCAGGGGACCAGGCGTCCGTCATTTCGGAGTGGGTGCTTCCGGCCGTCGTCTGCGCGCCCGTGACCTGGGTCTGCCTGGTCTTCCGCTTCCGTGAGGAGGGGCGCCTGCTGGGCTCGTTGCGGTCGGTCGGCCTGGCGGTGGGCGTGGTGCTGTGGACCTCCGGCGTGGCCGCCGTGGCCAGTGGGCTGCTGTTGCCGCATGCGTCCAGCGTGCCCCCGATGGCCGTGGGGGCCGTGGCCGGTTCGGGGGTGATACCGCGCGGCCGGGGCGAGCAGGCCGGTGCGCGGGCGACCATGGCCGTGCTGACGCTCGGCGATTCGCTGCTGCTCCATCAGCTGGCCCTGCGGCTGCGGATCGACCGGGCCGACTGGTGCGACCGGATGGCCGAGGGCTTCCGGGACTGCTGGGACCTCGATGCCTTCGCCGGTGCGCTCAGAAGTCACTTGTTGCTGCGGGTGGATGTGCCCGGGCGTACCGGCCGGACGCGCACCGCCCTGCGGCGGGAGATCGTCGAGCGCCATGCGGAGGTGCGCACGGCGGCCCAGAAGTGGATCACCGTGGAGACCCGCGTCGACAAGGTGTGCCAGCAGCAGCGGCGCCGTCCCACCCGGGAGGAGGCGCGGCTGGTCCGGCGGGCGTTCGGGGAGGCCGAGCAGTACCTCAAGTACCTGCTCGAGCTCGAGCACGCTCATGGCAAGCGCAGTGACGGCGGCAAGATCCTGGAACTCAGGAGACGGCACCTGTCCGGTCGGGACGCCGATGCCGTGCGGTCGCCAGTGCCATAGAGGTGTCCGGCGCCGCATCCGGCTCACCGGCCATCGCGGGGTCGAGGAAGGTGATCTCCACCCGGGCGTTGAGCGAGGCGGCGACCGCGGCCAGCGAGCGCAGCGTCAGATTCTCGTCACCGGAGAGGATCTGGCTCACCCGGCCGGGAGAGACCCCCATCCGGTCGGCCAGATCCTTGCGGGACAGGCCGCGTTCCGCCAGCAGTCCGGCGAGCGACGCCGTGGCCTGCCGGGCCAGCCGGGCCCCGGCGGCATCCGTGGTGCGTCCGCTCTCGGCGGGTTCTCTCCAGGCCATGGCCGGCCCCCCTGGTGCGCTGTGGTGGCGATGTCGTCGGTGCGGTGCGGCCGTTCGCCGACCGTTCCCAGCAGCATGCCACCTTTAGGCGTAGCTAAAAGCAGGGTTTCGGGCAAAGAAGCGGTCAGGTGTCGGGGGGTGCTCCTTGGGGGTTGGATGACCAGCGGATACGAGGAGGGCGGCGGTTTTCGGCCAGATTCCGCGATTCGCCCGGGCGGGCCCGTCCAAGGGGTCCGTACCGATCCGTCAGCCACCCCCTAGCCAACCCCCCTGCCGCTCCCTATCATTCGAACGCTCCCGTCTTCCGGGTCCCGGCCGTTGTCATGACCATGCGGCATTTATGCCGCTGAGCGGACTCCGCGGCCGGCCCGGCATCTCGCATCCTCAACGCTCAGGCCGGCAGGCCGACATGCTGTCGGCCCACCCCTTCCGCTTCAGGGGGACCCCGTGTTGACCGGATCGGCAATCCATCCGGCCCTCGCGCATCGGGGGCGGTCACCGGCCGGCCCGCGGCACAGGGTCGAGCCTTCGTCCCCTCGGGCTGCCCCGGCCGCCCGAAGACAACCGATTGGAGAATCATGCCCGGTGGCCTTGTCACAGCCGGTGCGATCACGGCGTTATTCGCTTCGGGGTTCGCCACGCAGAGCCCGTCGTCGGTCATCACCAACCCGCCGCCCGACAAGATCGTGATCGACGTCGCGACCGTCAATGGATCGGGCTGTCGGCCGGGTACCGCCGCGGTCGCGGTCTCGCCCGACAACACCGCCTTCACCGTCACCTACAGCGAGTACCTCGCCCAGGTCGGCGTGGGCTCGAAGCCGACCGACTTCCGCAAGAACTGCCAGCTCAATCTGATCGTGCACGTACCGCAGGGCTACACCTACGCCATCGCCAGCGCCGACTACCGGGGCTATGCGCACCTGGAGAGGGGGGCGAGAGGCGAGGAGAAGGCCTCGTACTACTTCCAGGGGTCGTCCCAGACGGTGCCGAGCAGCCACTACTACGCGGGCCCGTACGGCGACAACTGGCAGGCGAACGACACCGTTCCGGTGGGCGAGCTGGTCTGGGCGCCCTGTGGTGAGCTGCGGAACTTCAACATCAACACCGAGGTGCGGGTGGACGCGGGCACCTCGGACCCGTCGAGGACCACCAGCTTCATGACCATGGACTCGACCGACGGCAGCATCAACACCATCTACCACCTGGCCTGGAAGGAGTGCCCCAAGAGGTAGGCCCGGCCCGCACCCTCGCAGCAACACCTGCCCGGCGGGCCCGGCCGCGATGGCGGGCCCGTTGGGGCGCGTCCGAGGGCTCTCAGCTGAACTTCACCCGGACTTTATGCTGCCTTCAACCGCCGCTGCCTGCGGACATAGCGCTCCGCACGGTCGCGGTGACCGATAGGGTATAGACCTTTGGCGGAAACCGAGCGAATGTGGGGAAGCCACAGCGAAGCCCGTGGCCCGCAAGGGCCGCACGCCACCGGCGCCCTTCGCGCCCCCCGATCGCACAGAGCCAGATGCCTGCATTCAGCCGCGACACCGTGAGTTCCTCGCATACGGCCGACGCCATCACCGACGCCCCGGATCCGCCGGCCGGATGGCCGGTCCACCCCCGGCGACTCCTCGGACAGTGGGGCCGGGGGGTGCCCGTGTGCATGCACAGCCCGCCCGCCCGCCGGGCGGCCCTGCCCACCGCTCCGCCGTCCCGCGCGGTCTCGCTGCCGCCCTCGCTCCGGTCGGTGGCCGCCGCCCGCCGGTTCGCCGAGCGCTGGCTGGCCGAATGGGGGCTGGACGAGCTGGCGCCGGACGCCGCGCTGCTGCTGTCGGAGCTGGTCACCAACGCCATCGTGCACGTCCCCGACGGCTCGGGGGATGTCGAACTCGCCCTCGCCCGCACCCCCGCCCAGCTGATCGCCCAGGTCACCGACGCCGGCGGCAGCCTGCCGCAGTGCGGCCGGGCCGGTCCGGACAGCGAGAACGGGCGCGGCATGTGGCTCGTGGAGCAGATCGCCGACCAATGGGGACACCATGTGTCCGCCGCCGGGAAGACCGTGTGGTTCGCCCTGCCCCTCCCGGCGGCCCCGGCCCGGTGACCGCCGCGGGCTGCGCGGTGCACGGGTTCGGAGGGACGATGGAAGACGTCGCCGCGGCCTACCGCGTCAGGAGGACGCCGGTACTGCGCTTCCCGGGGCCGTGACACAAGCGGCTCCGCCGCGCGGCCCCCGGATCCCCGGCCCGGGCGCAGGGAGGACCTCGCATGGGCGCCACCGAAGCATTCCGGTCGGATCCCGATCCGTCCGGCGACGCCCCGTACGAGCCCGGCGGCCTGCTCGACGTGCTCAGCGTGGCCGCCGTGGTGCTGGACCAGGACGGCCGCATCGTGCTGTGGAGCCCGCAGGCCGAAGACCTCTTCGGCTGGACCACCGACGACGCCCTGGGCCAGTACGCCGCCCGGCTGCTGGTCGCGGAGGAGAACCTCGGAGTGGTCCTGGACCTCTTCGCCACCGTGATGGGCGAGGGCGAGAGCTGGGCCGGTGTCTTCCCCATCCGGCACAAGGACGGCCACACCCGCCAGGTCGAGCTCCGCAACATGCGCCTCGAGGACCAGCACGGCAAGCTCTACGCCCTCGGCATCGCCACCGACCTGGAGCTCCTGCGCGACATCGAACGGGACCTGGCCCTCTCGCTCCAGCTGGTGGCCAAATCGCCCATCGGACTCGCCGTCCTCGACTCCGAGCTGCGGTACGTCATGGTCAACCCGGCCCTCGAACGGATCCACAACCTGCCCGCGGAGAAGCACCTCGGCCGCCGGGTCCGTGACGTCGTGCCGCTCGCGGACGTGGACACGATCGAGACCGCCATGAACGAGGTGCTGGCCACCGGCGTCCCCCTGCTGGACCAGTTCACCGTCGGCCGCACCGGCGACGAGTCCGAGGAACGGGCCCGCCTGGTCTCCTACTACCGGCTGGAGGACCCCGCCCGGCATGTCCTCGGCCTGGCCGCCTCCGTGGTGGACGTCACCGACCGGTACCGCGCCGACCGCGCCGCCGCCGAGGCCCGCCGCAGGCTGAAGCTGATCGCCGACGCCTCGGTGCTCATCGGCACCACGCTCGACCTGGACCAGACCGCCCGGGAGCTCGCCCAGGTCGTGGTGCCCGGCCTGGCCGACGTCGCCGCCGTCGACATCCTCGACACCGTTCTGGAGGGCAACCACGCGCCCGCTCCGTCCACCGGACAGGCCGCCGTGTTCCGGGCGCTCGCCATGGCCTCGGCGGACACCCCCGGCGCCGGCGAAGCGGCCCGGGCCGCCGACTCACCGGGGCAGATAGCCAAATACGACGACGACCGGCTGATCACCCGGTGCGTGAGCACCGGCCGTCCGGTCCATCTGCCCCACGTCAGTGCCCCCGACCTGCCGCGCATCGCCCGCGACCAGGCCGCCGCCACGGTGCTCGCCCGCGCCGGACTGCGCTCCTATGTCGCCGTGCCCCTGATCGCCAGGGGCGAGGTGCTCGGCGCCCTCGACCTCAAGCGCACCGACAACCCGCGGCCCTTCGGCGAGGACGATGTCGTGCTGGCCGGCGAACTCGCCGCCCGGGCCGCCGTCTGCATCGACAACGCCCGCTCCTACCAGCGCGAACGCGCCACCGCCCTCACCCTCCAGCGCAGCCTGCTGCCCCAGCGGCCGGCCGGCTCGGCCGGTCTGCAGGTCGCCTACCGCTACCAGCCCGCCGGTGCCGCCGGACAGGTCGGCGGCGACTGGTTCGATGTCATCCCGCAGTCCGAGGGCAGAAGCGCCCTGGTCGTCGGCGACGTCATGGGCAGCGGCATCCCGGCCGCCGCCGCCATGGGCCAGCTGCGCACCTCCGCCCGTACCCTCTCCGGCCTCGGCCTCGACCCCGCCCGGGTGCTGCACCACCTCGACCGGGCCGCCATCGGTCTGGGCCAGATGATCGCCACCTGCTTCTACGCCGTCTACGACTCCCGCGACGGCAGCTGCCTGGCCGCGAACGCCGGCCATCTGCCGCCGGTCCGACTGCGCCCCGGACAGCGTCCGCTGCTGCTCGAGCTGCCCACCGGAGCGCCCCTCGGGGTGGGCGGCGTCCCCTTTGAGAGCGTCGCCCTGGAACTGGCCGCCGGTGACCGGCTGGTCCTCTACACCGATGGCCTGGTGGAGACCCGGGACCAGGCCATCGACGAGCGCCTGCGGGCGCTCGTCGACCTCCTCGACCGGCCGCCGCTCGCGCTGGAGGAGACCTGTGATCTGCTGCTGTCGACGCTGCGCGCGGGCAATGACCAGGACGATGTCGCCCTGCTGATCGCGGAGGTCGGGTCGTCACAGATCCCGTAATTCGTGCTGTGCCCGAGTGGCCGATTCCAGGATGTCCCCGAGGAGGCAGGACAGCCGGTCCACACCCGGTGCGGGCGCCCGGTCCGTCCCGGCGCTCGGCCGGCCGGCCCCGGCCGCCAGTTCCGCGTTCACCTGGTTGAAGATCTGCTCGTCGAGGAAGTAGGCGTCCCGGGGGATGTCCAGGCTCTGGCAGACCTTGAGCAGTGTCTCCAGGGTGAGGTTCGAGCCGTCGGCGGACTCGGCGTGGGACAGCGTCCGCTTGGACACCCCGGCCCGCGCGGCCAGGCCGTCCAGGGTGAAGGGGCCGTCCGGATGGTGTTGTCGTATGTACCGCAGCCGTCTGGCGATGTCGGACTTCGCCGTGTGGATCCGCTCGTCCAGGGCCCGGGTGCGCGGCTTCGGCCCTGCCGCCTCACTCATCGGCACTCACCGGCCTTTCCCCCCAAGTCACCGCGCGGCCTTGGGCGCGGTCGTGTTCCGACCGGAGGACTCTAGCTTCTTGATCAATGATTGGGCCAGGTCAGGGTCAAGTTTTGGCGCATTGGATTGCACTGGGGTTGCAGCAAGTTGCAATGTGCCCGTGCCCATGGTTAACGTCCGCGGTGGCGCGGGCGGCGGTCGCTCACGGTTACGGGGGTGCTGTGAGTGCCGCTGTCCGGTCCCGCGTCACGGCAGCGTGGCAACGACCGCCGCATACGAGAGCCCCGCCCCATATCCGAGCAGCAGAGCCGTGTCACCCGAACTCGCCTGGCCCGACGAGAGCATCGCATCCATGGCGAGGGGGATGGAAGCTCCCGATGTGTTGCCGGCCGTGACGATGTCCTTGGCCACCGACACCCTCTCCGGCAGGCCGATCCTCTTCACCATCGCATCGATGATGCGGACATTGGCCTGGTGCGGAATGAAGACATCGAGGTCGGCCGGTGACACGCCCGCGGCATCGAGGGCCCGGGCGGCCACTTTGGACATCTCATAGACGGCCCACCGGAAGACCCGCTGGCCCTCTTGCCGCATCCAGGGGAACTCATGGCCGGGCGTCTCCCTGAGCACATCCCAGGGGGCGGTCTGTTCGATCGCGTCCGCCTGCGAGCCGTCCGCTCCCCAGACCGCCGGGCCGATGGCGGGAGTCGCGGAGGGGCCGATCAGCACGGCACCCGCACCATCCCCGAAGATGAAGGCAGTCGAACGGTCCCGGAGATTCAGCAGATCGGTCATGCGCTCCACTCCGACGACCAGGACATGGCCGCCGCGGCTGCGGACCGTGTCCGCCGCGAGCACCACGCCATGCGCGAATCCCGCACAGCCTGCCGACAGGTCGAAGGCCGCCGCGCCCTTTGCACCGATGCGGTGTGCGATCTCCGTGGCGACGGCCGGAGTCTGTTTGAGGTGGGTGAAGGTCGCGGCGATCACACAGGTGACATCGGCCGGAGTGATGCCCGCCGCCGCGACGGCCTTGGCCGCGGCCTCCTCGGCCATCACGGCCAAGGTCTCCTCGGGCCCGGCCCAGCGCCGGGCCACGATCCCCGTTCGCGAGCGGATCCAGTCGTCCGACGAGTCGATGAGACGGCAGGCCTCCTCGTTGTCGACGACCCGGCGGGGCCGGTACGTTCCCAGGCCCGCTATCCGTGCGAACCGGGCACCCTGTGAGGTGATGAGTTCCGGCTTCATCCCCTTCGCCGCCCCGTCCCATCGGTGCGCGGCTGCCGGCCCGGCCGCGGCGTCCCGGCACCGCCGGCGGTGCTCATGCGCCGCCCCACTTTTCCCGTGCCTCGGCGAAGGTCTCGGCGAACAGGGGGTCGGACACCGAACCCCGCTCGTGCCTGCCCCCGTACCGCTCCTCGTAGGCGGCGAACCACTCCGGGTCCGAGCCGAGGAACAGCACGTCGTGGAAGGCCATCCGGCGCATGGCCAGCATCGGGACCGGTGCGCGCGACACCTGGAACTCCGGGTTGCGCGCGGCCCGTTCGTCGCAGCCCGGGTGGAACTGTGCCAGCATCAGCCCGCGGCCCACCAGTTGGGGCTTCGCCAGCCTGTGCGCCTCGTCGAGCAGGTGGTGGTGCTCCTCGGGGAGCCCCGTCAGGACCAGGACCAGCGTGTGCAGTATGCGGTTGCGGCCCTCCCACCGAATGGTCTCGAAGCGCTGGGCCATCCGGTGCACCAGCTGCACCAGGCCGTCGGCGTCGATACCCGGATCGACCTGCCACTCCTTCAGCAGAAAGCTCTGCGCCTTCATCGACGATTCGACGAACGGGCAGACCGGGCCGTCCCGGTTGATGCTCTGGTGCGGCCGGGTGATGAACTCCTCTATCCACAGCCGCCCCAGGTCAAGGGGCGAGGTGGCCGGGTGGCCCGCCGTGCCCTCGCTCTCCTGTTGCGACGCAACGGCCGGTCCTGACCGACTCATGGGTTCCCTCCGTTTTTGGGACGCACTGAACCGCCCCCCGGACTCGCCCCTCTCGTACGGGAGTCGAGGTGACTCGGCGATTCGGCGGTTCAGCTGGTGGCGGTTTGGTTGTGTCGGTTCGGTGATCGTCGGTTCAGTGCTCGGCGCCGACGCGGTGGAGTCAGTAGTTCTCGCCGAAGGCGGCACGCTGGGTCTTGGCCAGCCAGCCGCTGAACAGCCGCCCGATCGGTGCCGCCGGGACGCCGCCCTGCTCCCCAGGGCCGGCCACGGACAGCAGCCAGGCCGGCATGAAGCGCAACGTCCAGCCGGGGGCCGTCTTGCGCATATGGGCCGCGAAGCCCTTCCAGATCCGGCTGTCCAGGGCCGGGGCGAGCCGGCCGGCCAACTCCCGCTCCTCGTCCCCCGCGTGCACGGCGAGTCGCTCGCGCACCTCCCGGGTGCGCGTGGCCAGTTCGGCCGCGGCCCCGTCGTCCGTGCCGAGCCGCTTGCTCGCCTCGTGCCAGAGGTGCAGCACCTTCGCCAGCTCTTCGTGCTCGGCGGTCATCAGGGCCAGCGCCTCCTGGTCCGCCCCGTGCTCACGCAGCCGCGGCCAGAGGAAGTCGTCCTCGCCCTCGTGGTGGTGCGCGATCACCTGGAAGAGCATGTCCGCGTACTCCCGCAGTGCGGTGGCCCGTTCGGCATCGGATGTCCGGGACAGCTGCTCGGCGGTCCGGGCGGTCCGGTCGAGATCGCGCACCATGGCCCGATGGGCCAGCAGCATCGTCCGGTGCCCCTGGGGCAGTTCGACGGTGGACTCGTCCATGAGTGGCTCCCTACGGAATCGACTGCGAAGTGGCGTGGCAATCCTGCCCGGAGAAGAGTCCTATCGGCACCGCTCGAGCAGTTCCGTGAGGGCCGTGGCCAGACGCTCCACCTCGCCCACGGTCCCCACCGATATCCGCAGATACCCGGGCAGTCCAAGGGCATCGAGATTGCGTACCAAGATGCGGTACTCAGCCGCGAGCCTGGCCGTGAACCGCACGCTGTCGCCCGGTGCCGTCCCCTCGCCCGGCACCTTCACCATCACAAAGTTCGAGGCGGAGGGGGCGTACTCGATGTCCAGTGCGTCCAGCGACTTGCACAGCAGTTCCCGGGCCCTGGCGTTGTCCGCACGTACCCGCTCGATGTGCTCGGGCTGCTCCAGCGCCCGCAGCGCGGCCCGCTGGGCCGGCCGGTTGACGTTGAAGGGCAGCGCGCCCGCGGTGGCGTTGATCCGGTCGATCAGATCCCTGGGGCCGATGGCGCATCCCACACGTACCGAGGCGAGTCCCCACGCCTTGGAGAAGGTACGCATCACCAGCACCCGGCGGCCCTCACGTACCGCCTCGAGTGCGAACTCATGGACCGGGCCCGCGAAATCCATGTACGCCTCGTCGAAAACGAGGACCGTTCCACTGCGCTCGGCGGCGCCGATCAGCCCCATGACGGCTGGGCGGCCGAGCACCGCGCCGGTGGGGTTCAGCGGGTTGCAGACGAAGGCGAGGGCGGCGCCCCGGGCCATCTCGGCCGCGATCCCGTCGACCGGGATCGAAGCGTCGCGCAGCGGAACGGTGCGGGCCCGCGCTCCCACGGCCGCGGCGGACGCCGCATAGCCGGGGAAGGTGGTGGCCGTGGTGACGACGGATGTGCCGGGCTCGCGCAAAAACGTCATCGAGGCGACCAGCACCAGTTCATCGGTGCCATTGCCGACCGCGACCAGGTCGGGTGCGACCCGGAAGTGGGCGGCCAGCCTTGTGCGGAGTTCCCTGCATTCGCTGTCGGGATAGCGATTGAGGTAGCTCGCCGCCTCCGCCCGCACGGCGTCCACGGTGCCGGGCGGCGGACCGTAGGGGTTCTCGTTGAGATGCAGTCGGAGGTGGTCCTCCTTGCCGATGATCTCGGTGTCGGCGAAGAAGCCCGGCGATGGAACCTGGCCCTGGGGCATGGTGAATCCTTTCTCGAACGGTGCCGACCGCGCAGCTCAGCCGAGTTGAACGCGGGCTATGGTCCGCAGCCGGCCGGCCTCCTCGCCGAGCAGCGCGCGGCAGCGGAAGCGCTGGATCTTGCCGCTCGGCGTTCTGGGCAGATGGCCGCGCTCCACGAAGACGCACTCGGCGAGCGCGATGCCGGACTTCTCCCTGGCCACGGTGGCGGCCTGGTCGGCGATGAGCCGGAAGTCGTCGCTCCTGCGCTTGGGTTCGAGGAGCAGGACCAGCTTGGCGGGACCGCTGCCGGTGATGTCGACCAGCGCCGAGCAGCCCTTGCGCACCGGTCCCATCGCCTCGACCGCCGATTCGATCTCGCTGGTGTAGACATTGCGTCCGCCCACGGAGATCAGGTCGTCGGCCCGGCCGACGAAATACACCTCGCCGTCGTGGACGAACCCCAAGTCTCCGGTGTGCAGCGCCCCGTCATGGAAGCGCTCGGCGGTGCGCTCCGGGTCTCCGTAATAGCCGGTGGCCAGGCTGGGCGAGGAGACCCGGAGTTCCGAGACCCGGCCCGGCCGCTGGGTGCGCACCGTGACACCGGGCAGCGGCGGCCCGTTGGAGACCAGCCGGGTGGCGCCCGGCGCGCCCTCGGAGACCTCGACGATCTCGCCGTCGAGCAGGGCCGGCCCGTCGAAGCTGCGGGTGACCGGAGCCGCCGCCAGTGGAGTGCAGGAAACCGCCAGGGTCGCCTCGGCCATCCCGTACGCGGGCATGAACGCCGTGTCGGACAGGCCCGAGGTGCGGAACGCCGCCGCCGTGGCCTCGAGGGTCTCCCCGTCGACCCGCTCCGCTCCGATCACACAGACATTCAGGGCGAGTTGCCGGGGCAGCTGCGTTCTGCCCTGGGCCCGGGCGGCGAGGTGCAGGGCGGTGTTGGTGCCCGCCGTCATGGTGGCGCCGAACTCGGACATGTCGCGGAACCAGGTGCGCGGCGCCATGCCGAAGCGCTCGGGCGACGACAGGACCAAGTCGTGGTCGAACGCCCAGGCGTGGAGCGTGGTGCCGAAGATTCCCATGTCGTGTGAGAGCGGCAGCCAGGAAGCGATCGTCTCGGCGCCCGGCCGCCCGCCCGTCATCTCGTGCAGCATGCGCAGCTGGGTGCCGATGGCCCGGGTGCTGAGTGCACAGCCTTTGGGCAGGCTGGTGCTGCCCGATGAGTACTGGATGAAGGCGGTCTCCTCGGCGCCGGGCGGCGCCGGGTCGACGCTTCCACTGCCGTACAGCGACGTCCAGTTGAGCACCGGGAGCTGCGCGGCGAGTGCCACGGGCACCAGCGGCTCCAGGTTCTCGTCGATCAGCAGCACCGTGGGGTCGAGCTGGTCGGTGAGTACGCTCAGCCGCCTGCTGTATTCCTCGGGGGTCTGGCCGCGGGCCGGCAGCGGGAACGAGGCGACGGCGCCGCCGGCCAGCCAGACGGCGAGGAGTCCGCGCAGGGTGTGCGCCGAGTTGGTCAGCACGGTGGCGACCCGGCTGCCGGGACGCACCCCGGCGGCGCGAAGGGTCGAGGCCATGCCGTGTGCGTCGGCGACGACCTCGCGCCAGGGGACGTGGCCGAAGCCGTCGTCCTGCCAGTGGTGCAGGACTCCATGGGATTCGTTCCGCAGCAGGAGATCCCAGAGCCCGGTGCCGGTGGTTGCCATGGTCACTCCACATCCACGAGGGAGAGGTCGGATCCGCCGTGCGAGCGTTCCGCCATGGGGACGATCCGCTGCTGACTGACCAGGAGTTCCTCCTGGCTGAGCTTGCTGCCGCTGACCCGGCTGACCCCGGCCTCGCGCATCGTCATCCGCTCGGCGTCGATCCGGATGACCTTCCAGGCCAGCCGGGTGCGCTCCAGGCTCCAGATGAAGATCGCGGAGAGGTCGACCTCGTACCACTTCATGCCGTGCCGGGCGGACCGGGGAAAGGCGTGGTGGTTGTTGTGCCAGGCCTCACCGAAGGAGGGCAGGGCCAGCCAGGCGACGTTGCGGGAGTGATCCGTGGTGGCGAAGCGGCGTCGGCCGAAGTAGTGGCCGATCGAGTTCACGGCATAGGTCATGTGGTTGATGAGGAAGATCCGCACAAGTCCCCCCCACAGCATGCCGGTCAGCAGCGCCTGGACCGAGCCACCGGTGATGGCCAAGGCCATCAGGCCCGGCAGCAGGACACCGACGGCGACGACGGCCACGAAGTTCTCACTGAGCCAGCGCAGCGGCTTCTCCCTGACCAGGTCGGGGCAGTAGCGGATGGGGTCGGAACTGAGCCCTTCGTCGAAGAGCCAGCCCAGGTGGGCGTGCCAGATGCCGGCGGCCGCGCCCTTGAAGCCGGGTTCGAAGCCCAGGTGCGGGCTGTGGGGGTCGCCCTCCTTGTCGGCGACGCGGTGGTGCTTGCGATGGTGGGCCGCCCAGATGATCGGCGGGCCCTGCCCGGCGAGCACGCCGGCCGTGGCAAGTGCCACCCGTATCGGCTTGTATGTCTCGAACGAGCGGTGGGTCAGCATCCGGTGATAGCCGGTGGAGATGCCGATTCCCGAAATGACGTACATGACCAGCGTGACCAGCACATCGGTCCAGCCGAAGATGTGGTTCCAGGCCAGCACCATGGCTGCCGCGAGTGCGAACAGTGGCACCAGGGAGGCCGCGAGCATATAGAAGCGGTGTTCCTTGCCGTCCAATCCCCTCTTCCCTTCGTATCGTTGAGTCCCGGTGTCAGCGCCTTTCGGCGTCAGACGCCCGAGGTCGTTTCCGGATCGAATTCGGTGCGCAGTGCGGGGAGCGCCAGCGAGAGGACCGCGGCACATCCGGTGAGCACGGTCCCGACGAGGAACGCCGAGTGGAAGCTCGCCAGCAGGGCGTCCGGCACCGCCGCGCCGGCCGCGGTCTTCTCGCGGAGCCGGCTGCCGGCCAGGGTGGCCAGGACCGCGAGGCCGATGGCGCCACCGATCTGCTGGCCGGTGTTGAGGACTCCGGAGGCGGCCCCCGAGTCGGACTTCGGCACCCCGCTGACGGCCGCCACCACCAGGGGCACCATGGCCAGGCCGTACCCGGCCGCACAGAGCAGCAGGGTGGGCAGGATGTCGGAGACATACGAGGCGCTGACCGGGGACCCGAGCAGCAGCGCGAGTCCGGCGGTGGCCGAGCCCAGCCCGGTCAGGCACAGGACGCGGCTGCCGACCCTGGGCAGCAACTGGATCGCGATCCCGGAGAAGGCCGCCATGGTGACGCCGAACGGCGCCCAGGACACTCCGGCGCGTAACGGGGACCAGTCCTGGAGGTTCTGCATGTACTGGGTCAGGAAGAAGAAGATCCCATACAGCCCCGAGGCGGCGAGCAGCATGATTGCGTTGGCCGTGGAGATCTGCCGGCTGGCGAAGATGCCCAGGCGGATCAGCGGCTCCGGAGCACGGTGCTCCCGGAGGGTGAAGGCCGCCAGCAGCGCACCGGAACCCAGCAGACCGGCCACGGTGGCGGCGGATCCCCAGGGGCGGTGGTTGGTGCTGATCACCGTGTAGACGAGCAGCAGCAGTGCACCGGTGATGAGTACCGCTCCGGTGCCGTCCGTCGCGGGCCGCCTGCCCGGGCCGTCCCCGCGGTCGGCGAGCACGGGCCGCAGCGCAAGGACGAACAGCAGCACGCCGACCGGGATGTTGACGAAGAACACCCAGCGCCAGGAGACGAGATCGGTGATGACCCCGCCGAGCAGCACACCGGAGACCCCCGAGATCCCGGTGAGCCCGCCCCAGATGCCCAGGGCTTTGCGCCGTTCCTTCGCCTCGGTGAACACGGTGATCAGGATGGAGAGCGCGGCCGGGCTGAGCAGTGCCGCGCCGAATCCCTGGGCGCCGCGTGCCACGATCAGCACTTCGGGCGATCCGGCCAGGCCACAGGCGAGCGAGGCCGCCGTGAAGACCCCGAGGCCGGTGAGGAACATCCGCCGCCTGCCGAACAGGTCCGCGCAGCGGCCCCCGAGCACCAGGAAGCCGCCGAACAGCAGCATGTAGGCATCGACGACCCAGGCCAGCGAGGCCCGGTCGAAGCCGAGGGTGGTGCGGATCGTCGGCAGCGCCATGGACACCACCGTGTCGTCGATGATGACCATGAACTGCGCGCCGCAGGTCACCGCCAGCGCGAGCCCTGCCGCCTTGGATGCCGCGCCGGATACGGGTTCAGCGGCGGACCAGGTGGTTCCCCTGCCCATATTCCTTCTCCTGTCTCCTGTTCGCCGTGCTGTGCGGGGCTGCCGACTCGGGTGGTGCCGCACCTGTTGGATCAGACGGTTCCGGCCTGGCCGACGACCCGGTTCAGCCGGTCCATGCGGGTGGCAAGGCTCATCCGGCCCTCCAGGCGGAAGGCGGGCAGCCGCCGTCCGTCGATGTCGCCAAAGCCGTACTCGTCGGCCAGATCACCGGTGCGCAGGATCCGGCCCGAGCGGCTCAGCACCTCGGGATCCGCGGCGAGATGGGTGATCGCACGGCCGACGTACTCGGGCGAGTGGACGACCGCGGCCGGCCCGTCACCCAGCGCCTCCCAGGCCGCCTCGACCCGCTCGGTGCGGACGAAGCCGGGATGCAGGGAGAGGGCGGTGATCTTCTTCTTGCGCAGATCCGCCGCGAACGCCTTGCTGAGCCGATCACCGGCGGACTTGAAAACGTCGTACGCCGCCTGGCCGAGATAGGTGTCGCCGTCGGTGAAACCTATGCCGACGATCAATCCGCTCCTCCGCTGGATCATCAGCGGGGTGAGCAGCCGGGTGACGTCGTACTGGGCGCGCAGCGAACCCTCGCACAGCTCGTAACGCCACATCGGCTGGTCCCAGTAGGGGGCGTCGAACCGTATCTCGCCGGAACGCTCGTAGCCGGCCCAGGCGTTGTTCACCAGCAGGTCGAGCCTGCCGTGCTCGGACCGGACCCGGTCGGCCAGCGCCTGGTTGTCGTCCGTCGACCGGTGGTCGCAGCACATCGCGACTCCGGTGCCGCCGCGGGCGGTGACCTCGTCCGCGGTGTCCTCGATCGTGCCGGGCAGGCCCTCGGTGCGGCCCCCGGTACGGCTGCTTCGCCCGGTGACGTACACCGTTGCGCCCGCGCTGCCCAGGGCGAGGGCGATTCCGCGCCCCACGCCCCGGCTGGCGCCGGTGACCACGGCGACGGTCCCGTCGAGCCGCGGGGGCTTCCACTCCTCGTTCACGCGCGTGTCCTTTCCGGATTTCTAGCCGAGGTGGGCGGAGGCGTACTCAAGAGTCCGCCGGTAGGCGTCCGTGTCCTGGACGTGGGGGACCGCATAGCGTTCGCGCAGTTCCGGCATGGAGGTGGGCAGTACCCCGCCGCTGCACCGGGTCACTTCGCTGACATCGCGCAATACGGACAGATAGGAGCGGGCCGGCGGAGGCAGCCGGCGCAGTTCCTCGGGGTCGAGGTCGTCGGGTTCGACGACCTTCGGCGGGGTGAAGGTCCGGCCGAGGCCGGCCGCGTGCTTGACGCACACCTCGATGGCGGCCTCCATGTCCATGGCCGCACCGCCGTACGTCACCCAGAACTCACCGGATTCTTCGCCGAGTTCCACGGCGCGGAGCACCGCCTTGGCCAGCAGGTCCTGCGGCACGATGTCGATCCGGTTGCCCTGGTGCACCGGGATGAAGGGTGCCCGGCCCCGGCAGATCCAGTCGGACATGAGCTGCACTATCTGGCCCCGGGAGGTCCAGCCGGTCGCCGAGTCGCCGATCAGGTTCGTCGGCCGGAACACCGTGTGCGGCAGCCCGCTGTCGCGCAACAGCTGTTCGGAACGGAGCTTGGAGCGCACATAGTTGGTGGTGACATTGGTGTCGCTGAGCCGGTGCGGGGCGCTCGCCGCGAGGGCTGCCACAAAGGCGGTGCTGATGAAGTGGACGGAGGCGCCGGAGAGTTCGGCGAACTCGATCACCCGGCGGGTGCCGTCGACGTTCACCGGTTTGTAGCGCTCGTCCGGCAGTCCCCACTCGGTCAGTCCGGCCGAGTGGATGACGGTGTCGACATCGCGGGCCAGCGCCAGGTAGCTCTCCTCGTCGAGACCGAAGCGCGGCTCGGCCAGGTCGGCGTCGAGCACCTGCCCGGCATCGGCGGGGAGAGTGGCGCCGCCCTGCCGGGCCATCGGGACCAGCCGGACCGGCCGGCCCGGCGCCTCCCGCAGGATGGCCCGGCCCACCACGCCGGAGGCGCCGGTCAGCAGTACGGTGCGTCGCTCGCTCATCGCCGGGACTCCTTCCACTCCATCAGACGGGTCGTGATGCGAGCGCCGGTGTACAGCAGTGGTTCCGGCGGGAAGTCCCGCTGCTTGCGGTGCTCGTCGTCCACATACAGCAGCCGCGAGTACTCGGAGTCCTTGCCGAGGACGAGGTCGCGCAGCACCTTGCCGCCGGTGTGGGTGGCCGCGATGCCGTTGCCGTTGAAGCCGTAGCCGTAGAAGACATTGCCACCGGGCAGTGACCCGAAGTGCGGGGCGTAGTCGCGGGTGACGTCCACCGTACCGCCGTAGGCGTAAGTGAACCTGAGGTCCCTCCACATCGGGAAGAACCGCCCGAACTCCTTGTGCAGTTCCCGATAGGCCCGCTGGTCGTTCATGCGGCGGCGGCGCATGTCCCGCCCGTAGAAGTACAGGGCGGGGCCGCCGGCCCACAACAGCCGGTTGTCCGCGGTGAACCGGGCACAGGTGAGGAAGGTCTTCGCCTCGACGAGTCCTTCGCGGCCCGCCCAGGCGATCCGGCCCAGCTGCTCGTCGGAGAGCGGTTCGCTCACCATCGCGTAACTCCAGATGGGCACGGTCTTGTTGCGGAACGGCTCAAAGGTGAACTGGTGCGCGTTGGCGGCGATGACCACCTTGTCGGCGGTGATCCGCCCTCCGGGGGTGACGACCTTCGGCCGGACGCCCGGATCGACGCGCAGGACCGGGGTGTTGTCATAGACGGTCACCCCCCGCTCCTTGACGACCCGGGCCACGCCCCGGGCCAGCTTGAACGGGTTGACCAGCGCACCGCCGGTGCGCATGGCGCCCAGGATTGCGGGTGAGCCGATCAGTTCCCGGGCCTGACCGCCCGACAGCAGCTCGGGCTGCTCCCGGCCGGCGATCGTCGTGGCGAGCTCCCGGTCCGCGCGCAACCGGCGCAGCTGGGCCCGGTCGGTGGCCACCATCAGGTAGTCGTTGGCCTCGTACTCGGCGTCGATCTTGTTGCGGCGGGTGAAGCGGCCGATCTCCAGGATGGATCGCCCCACCGCCTGCGAGGCCTCCCGAGTGCGACGGGTGCCGAACTCCTCGACCAGGGCCTGGATGTCCTTGCCGATGGTCGGCGTGATGAAACCGTCCGCCCGGCCCGACGCACCGTAGCCCGAGTGCTTCGCCTCGACGATGCGGATGTCGAGCGCGGGTTCGGCCTCCTTGAGGAAGTACGCCGTCCAGAGTCCGGTGTATCCGCCTCCGACTATGGCCACATCGCAGTCCACGTCTTCCCGCAAAGAGGGTTCGTCCGTGCTGGATTCCGTCTCGTGCCAGTAGACGACGTGCTTTCGCGTGCTCACTCAGCGCCCCTTTTCGAGAATGATTCTCGACAGCCCCAGGTGGCGATTCTTGAAGTGCCTGACGCTCGCACCCAGATAGTTCTCGTAGTTGCGGACGTTCTCCTCGCCGGAGATGCGTACTGCCGCTTCCCGGTTCTTCTGCAGCCGCCGCAGCCATTCCGCGCAGGTCCGGCTGTAGTGGTCCGGGTCGTTGCGCAGCGACACGATGTCGAAGAGTCTCTCGCTCGATTCGACCACCTCGGAGAGCGCCGGTATCTCGGACTCCGGGAAGATGGTCTCGATGATGAACATGAGTTCACGCACCGTGGCCTTGTCCATGACCGTGTTGTTGCCCTTGACGTTGGTCTGCAGGGCAACACGGCCGTGTGCGGGCAGCCATTCACAGCAGCGCTCGAAGAACTGCCGGTAGGCCGCGATCCGTTCGGCCCTGGACAGTCCGGTCCTGGCGAAGTGCTCGAACGCGCCGATCGAGATGATCGCGTCGTATCCCTTGTCCGGCTCGTGATCGAGCCAGTTCTCCACCCGGACCTCGGTGCGCGGCAGCCTGGCCGCCCTGACCAGCTCGGCCTGGCTGTCGCTGAGCGTGAGACCCACCGCGTGCCGCACGCCGTGCTGCCCGGTCAGCCGCTTCAGCAGGCTTCCCCAGCCGCAGCCCACATCGAGGACGCGCCCGGCACCGCCCGCCCTGGCCCCCTCGATGAGGTGGTCCAGCTTTCGGGTCTGTGCGGCCTCCAAACCATCCTGGACTCCGGCCGGTTCGGCATCCGAACCCTCCCACAGAGCACAGGTGTAGGTGAGCGAGTCGTCCAGCCACAGGCGGTAGAAGTCATTGGAGAGGTCGTAGTGATGCCTGATCGCCTCGGCCGTGGCGCCCCGGTAGGTGGTGACGCTCATGCCGCGGCACTGGCGGACCGGGTGGCCTCGACCAGCTTGACCAGGTCGCCGACGGTCTTCACATTCGCGGCCTGGCTCGGGTCGAGTTCAATGTCCGCTTCGTCCTCGACCGTATAGACGATGTCGGCGATCTGCAGGCTCGAAAGGCCCACCGAGTCGAAAGCCGTATCGGCGTGGAGCGTCAGGCCGGCGGCCTTGTTGCCGAGCTTCTTCTGTATGAGGGCGCACACGGTGTCAACGGTGATCACGATGGTTCTTCCTTCCGGTAGGGCGATGTCCGGGGAATGTAACTCCGGTGGCCGGAACGGCACATGACAGGGCGGCCTGGCATCTTCCTGCCATGGCCGGGGCGGCCCCGGGTGACATGGATGTGCCACTTGTCCGGTGCGGGCGGAAAGGCTGCAATGGCTGGCACCACCGCCTGAGCAGAGGGACGGTCAATGAGAAGCCAATTCCGCGTGGTCGACTTCATTGTCGATTTTCTGTGCCGGCAGCGGATCGGTCATGTCTTCGGGGTTGGTGGCGCCAATATCGAAGACCTCTACGATGCCATCCAGCAGGTGGCGGCCGGCCCGCTCGGCGTCGTCGCCAAACACGAGTTCTCCGCCGCCGCCATGGCGGACGGATATCATCGCGCCTCGCAGCGCATACCGGTGATCGCGGCGACTTCGGGCGCCGGGGCCATGAACCTGGTCCCCGGAATCGCCGAACTCAGGGCCTCGTATGTACCGGCCCTGGTGCTGATCGGGCAGCCGCCCACCTTCCTGGACGGGCACGGCTCGTTCCAGGAGACCAGCGGCCAGGTCGGCTCGATCGACGCCGAGCGGCTGTTCGGCGAGATCGCCGTGCACTGCGTACGCGTCGAGGACCCGGAATCCATCACGGAGTCGCTGCCGCGCGCCCTCGCGGCGGCGCTGGATCCCGGGGCTCCCGGCCCCTCCGTACTGTTGCTTCCCAAAGATGTGCAGCAGACCGTGATCCCCCCCTGGGACCCGCCCGGGCCGCTCGCGCTCACCGTCCCGGCGCTGTCCTCCGCTGCCGAACGCGAGCGGGCGGCGGGCCTGCTGGCCACCGCCGGGGAGCGGCAGGGCGTGGTGGTGATCGCGGGCGAAGCGGTGGCAAGGGCCGACGCGCGTCCCCAACTGGCCGGGCTCGCCCAGGCCTTGGGTGCCAAGGTCGCGGTGGCGCCGGATGCCAAGGATGTCTTCGACGAAAGAGATCCGCACTATCTGGGCGTGGCCGGAGTCATCGGGCGCCCAGATGTGCAGGAGGCTCTGGAGCAGGCGTCCGCCGTGCTCCTCGCCGGTACCCGGCTGCCCCAGATGGCGGGGGCCGGACTGCACGACCACCTCAAAGGCGTGCCGGTGATCTGCATCGACCCCCGTCCGCCGTTCCTGGAACCGCGCGAGGACCTGGTTCGCCTCACCGGGCCGGTGCCGACGGAAATGACGCTGTTGGCACAGGAGTTGACCGCCAGGCAGCCAAGAGCTGGGGAACGGACGTCGCAGTCGCCATCGTACGGCGCACCGCCGCCCAGTGTCCCCGCGCCGGCGGATCCACTCGACATGCGCACCGCCGCACTGGTCATCGGCGCCGCACTGCCCGAACGGTCCACGGTGGTCAGTGACGCGGGCAACACCGGCGCCGTCGCGGTCCACCATGTCGGTGTGCCCGCCGGCGGCCGGTTCATCGTCGCCATGGGCATGGGCGGCATGGGGCACAGCTTCGGCGCCGGAATCGGCGCCGCGTTCGCGACCGGCAGGCGCAGTTGCGTACTCGCCGGCGACGGGGCGTTCTTTATGCACGGCATGGAGGTGCACACCGCGATCGAGCACCGGCTTCCGGTGACCTTCGTCATCTTCAACAACAACGCGCACGGCATGTGCCGCACCCGGGAGCAGCTGTTCTACTCGGGCGACTACTCCTACAACCTGTTCCGCCCGGCCCGGATCGGCGACGGCGCCGCCGCCCTGTTCCCCGGCCTGGACGCGGTGACCGCCCGGACCGCGGATGAGCTGCGGGCCGCCCTGGACCGAGCCGGTGCCACCCGGTCGCCCTCGCTGATCTGTATCGAGGTCGACCCCGCCGAACTCCCCCCGTTCCGCCCCTTCCAACAGCACGCCGTGGCCGTCGGAAGGAATCGATTCATCAGCCAAGGAGTAGTCCCAGGTTGACTTCTCCCCCAGCTGAAGCAGGGGGGATTCTTCCCTCACGGGTCGAGCTTTCTGTTTCGCAGCCCATTGCCGCCTGGGGTTACCAGCGAAGGGACGGTGTACCGCCCACGGTCTTACCCAGGCTCCACAGACCTGACATCCCGCCGGCCCGGCGGTAGGCCCCGGGCGGACTTGGCTGTCGCCCGCCCGAAGCGAGCCGATCCTACAACAGTCCGTAGACGGGTAGTTATGGCGATCCGCCCTGGCGGCGAATCACCGCTCCCTGCCCCGCTACGCGGAAAGCCTTTTTCCTCCCCCGGCTGAAACCGGGGGTATCCACAAAGGAGAACTGATGACCACCGCCATGACGAACCCGAACCCGGCCGCGGACTATGTCGCTCCGGACCCGGTCCCCGCCGACCTCAAGGACGTACCCGGGCTGCTGCGCTGGGAGACCACGCCGCGCGAGGAGGCGCTGGTGCTGGCCGGCCAGATGACCAAGGAGTCGTTCACCTATGACGAGGTGTACGGGAAATTCGTGACCGTGCATCAGTACATCGACGCGCCGCCTCGGACCGTCTACGACTACCTCACCGACGAGCGCAACCTCAACGAATACACCTACAGCACCCGTGACTTCGCACCCACCGCCACCCCCGGTCTCTACCAGGGCCGCGACACCCTCCTCGATGACGAGACCAAGATATTCCTGCGGATCGAGGGCAACCCCGACGCACTCACCGTGGACATGAAGTGTGCCTGGGACCAGGGCGAGGAACTGTGGATGGTCTACATCCACCGGATCATCTCGGCGGAGACCGTACTGGGCAAACCCGGCTCGGTCGTCATCTGGACCAACTGCCGCCACCCGTACTACGACAACAACCCCCACCCCGAGCTGGCCTCCAGCCCGGAGCGCCCATGGGTCGGTGACATGTGGCCCCTCTTCTACGCCGGCCACCAGGTGGAGATCGACAACCTGAAGAAGATCCTCGAACTCCGGCACGGAAGCGCCAACGCATGAGAGCTGTAAGCCTGCTCGAACTCGCTTCCTACCTCCCCGGAGAGCCGGTGGGTACCGAGTACTTCCTCGAACATCAGGAAAAGTCCGGGGAGTTGGCCGGTCACGCCATGTTCAAGGCACCGCGCCACCGGCACCATGTGTCCAGGGACGAGACGCCCGCGGACATGATGGAGAAGGCGGGGCTCACCCTGCGGGACCGCATCGGCGGAGACGCGGTCCGCGGCGTCGATGTGGTGATCACCAACTCGCTGCTCCCCGAAGTGCCGTTCACCGGGCCGGGGGCCGAAGTCGCCCACCGGCTCGGCATCAAGGCCGACTGGGTGCTCGACGCCCACAACGGAGGCTGTGCCTCCTTCATCCATATGCTCCGGCTGGCCCGGGTGCTGATCGGTACGGGCCAGGCCGGGTCCGCGCTGTTGTTCAACGTCCAGAACTGCGCGGGCCCGGTCATGACCCAGCCCGATGTCCGCAGGCTTCCCGAGGCGGTCATCCCCGGTGACGGCTGCGGGGCCGCCTATGTGGCGGCGTCCGGCGAATCCCCGGTGCTCGGCATCGAGGTCGCCAACCACGGCGAGTACACCCGGGACTGCGGTCTCGCCCTCCACGACGGGCGCAAGTACTGGGAGGCGGGGACCAGCCAGATGCACGTCGGATTCACCCCCGGCAGGGTCTCGGACATCGCCGAGCGCGGCAACCGGCTGGTGCCCGAGGTGGTCAACCGGGTCTGCGAGCGGCTGGACCTCAAGTCCGACGACCTGGATCTGCTGATCACCAACCAGCCCAACCGGATGTTCCTGAAGCAGTGGCAGGAGCGGCTCTCCATCGGACCGGACCGCCACCTGGACACCTTCGACCGGTTCGGAAACCTCTTCGGCGCGGCCGTCCCCATCACGCTCGACCATGGGATCCGGGAGGGCCGGGTCAAGGACGGCAGTCTGCTCATGCTGGCGGGATTCGCCCACGCCGGAGACCTCGCGGGAGCCGCGGCCGTGCACTGGCGGGCACGAGGCACACCCGGGTGACCGGCCGGCCGGCGGGCGGTCCGGCCCGGTTCCGCCCGCCGGCCCAGGTGTCAGGGCAGTCGACCCCGCTCACAAGGAGAGGCCATGTCCCGTCCCCAAGCCGTCGTCATAGGCGCCGGTGTCGGTGGCCTGACCGCCGCGCTGGCCTTATACAGACGTGGCTGGCACATCACCGTCCTGGAGCGTGCCCCCACCCTGGCTCCGCGCGGTGCCGCCCTGGTCCTGGCCCCCAACGCACAGCATGCGCTGGGCGCCCTCGGCCTCGGCGACGCGGTCACCGCCCTGGCGACGTGGCGCGGCGACGGCTCGATGCGCGATCCGCGGGGCCGTCCGCTGGCCCGCACCGGGAGCAGGTCCGTCCTCGTCGCCCGGTTCGGCGTACCTCTGGCCGTCCTGCGCCACCGCGACCTGGTCGACCTGATCGTCGACCGGCTGCCCGCGGACGCCGTACGCACCGGGCAGGCGGCGTTTCTCACCAGCAGCGGCTCGGCGGAGCACAAGGCCCGGGTCGCCACCCCGCAGGGGATGCGCGAGGCGGATCTCGTGGTCGCCGCCGACGGCATCAACTCGGCCTCGCGCGACATCCTCTTCCCCCGCCACCCCGTCCCCAAGTACGGCGGCTGGACCGCCTGGTGCATCCGGGCCCCCGCGCCGGGCCCCGATGTCCTGCCGCACCGGTCCTGGGGCAGCGGCCAGGTGTGGGGCACCCTGATCCAGGACCGGGACAGCGTGTTCAGCTACGCCTGTGCCGCCACCGAGGAAGGCGGGCGTTCCCCCGACGGGGAGAAGGCGGAACTGCTCAGGAGGTTCGGGCACTGGCACGACCCGGTGCCCACCTTGATCGAGTCGGTCGGCGAGGACGAGATCCTGCGCCATGACGTCTACCACCTGGCCGTGCCGCTCACCTCGTTCCACCGGGGCCGCACCACGCTCTTGGGGGACGCGGCGCACGCCATGGCCCCGATCCTGTGCCAGGGCGTCGGCCTGGCGATCGAGGACGGCGTGGTCCTCGCCCATCACGCCGTGCCGGGAAGGGATCTCCGCACCGCGCTCGCCGCCTACGACCGCGATCGCAGGCCTCGTACGACCGCCATGGCGCGCCGCGCGGAGCGGATCCTCAAA
The DNA here is from genome assembly GCF_054957865.1 of Streptomyces xingningensis. NCBI lineage: Bacteria > Bacillati > Actinomycetota > Actinomycetes > Kitasatosporales > Streptomycetaceae > Streptomyces > Streptomyces xingningensis. Next base: position 66,068 of record NZ_JBDJPF010000011.1, on the reverse strand, counting down.
CTGACCTCTCTGCACTCCCGAGCAGCCGTCGCCACCCGGGACGCGATGGTGAGAGCCGCTTCCACGGCCGTCCCGGGACTGCTGCTGCGCGGCTTCTGCGGATTCACCGACTGGTATCCGCCGACCGCGGACGATTCCCGGGGCATGGCCGCCGGCCGTGCCCCCTCATGACTCGAGCGGCCGACCGAGCCGCTCGTTCTCCTCAGCCGACCACTCACCCAAGGGAATTGAGTATGCGTCATATAGCCAAAGCTGCCACCGTCGCCACGGGCGCCCTGCTGCTCGGCGGTGTCGCCCTGGCCACTCCGTCCGCCGCGGCCCCGGCCGCCGGCCAGATCGTGACGGCGAGGTACGACTGCGGCAGCTACGGTGTCACCGACCTGACGATCGAGGCCTCGGCCGCGAACGGCGTCGGCTCCGTCAAGGTTTCCACCAGCGGGGGCCTGGCCCCGGCGGACATCCCCGCCGACTCCATCACCGCCACGCTGCGCCTGGCGCGCGACAGCGGCGGCACGGTGGCCTTCACCGGCACCGCCAACCAGGCCGCGGCCGCCGGACAGCCCGTGACCATCGGCCCGCTGAACGCCCCGGTGTCCGCGGGCGACAGTCTCGACTCCTACATCCCGGCAGCGGGTTCCACCGACGCCTCACTGGCCCTCCGGATTCTGGGCACCGACAACACCTGCAAGGCCGTGTCGAAGCAGACGCCCGGCCCGATCGTCTTCTGACGGCGGCGACGACCGGACGCTGAACGCCACGCCGGGGTCCGGCTGTGCGCACAGCCGGACCCCGACGCGGCACTCACCGCCCGGCCTGCTGCAGGGTACGCACCACAAGCACCCGTGAGCCGCACTCCAACTTCTGCATCACCACCCGCAGATGGTTGGTCACGGTCCACTCCGAGATGCCCAGCCGGCTGCCGATCTGACGGTTGGTCATCCCCTCGGCGACCAGCTGGGCGATCTCGTACTGCCGCGGCGTGAGTCCATGCGGGGCGCCGGCCGGTTTGGCCGGCTCCGCCCGGGGCACCGGCGCGAACAGTCCCGCGATCAGGGCGTCGTGCAAGGAGATCTGCCGGGCCCCGAACCGCAGCCGGTGCAGCACGGCAGGACCGAGGCTGCTGTGCAGCCGGTCGGCCACCGTCCGCAGCGCCACACTCTCGTCGGAGACCAGACCGTGCTGTTGGCGAATGCCCTCGGCGTGGACCAGCATCCGGGCCACCGCCTGCTGTTGCGCCTCGTCCCCCGGCCCCGCGGAGATCACCACCATGGTCTCCAGGGCCTCGGCCACCTCGGTGGGGGCGCTGGTGGCCATGAGCCGCTGGATCGACTCACGGACGTTCCGGTAGGCCTCCGGAGTCCGGCCGAGCAGCAGCCGAACCCGCGCGAGCGCGTTGAGCACGGAGGCCCGGACCACGGCCGGTGGCCAGGGGTCGCGCCAGAAGTCGTCCGCCCCGGCCGGCCCCGCGAGCGGCTCGGCAGGCCCCGGGGGCAACTCGGCCAGGGCCCGCAGCAGCGGCCCCTCCGCGTCCGGGTGGCCGTGCTGCGCCCGCAGCAGCGACTGCGATCTGCGGGCCGCGGCCGCGCCGTAGACATCCCCGACGATGTCGAGTTCCCGGAGAGCGGATTCGAGCAGCGCGGCGGCAGCGGTCGTCTCGCCCCTGCGGCGCAGCAGTTCGCCGGTGAGTGCGGACACCCTCGCGCGTACGCCCGGGAGTTCGGCGGCGACGGCCGCCCGGCCGAGTGCCGCCTCCGCACGCGGGTGCTCCCCCCGGTCCAGCGCCCAGCGGGCGACGGCCATCAGTGCCCCGGCGACCAGTGCGCCGTCGGCCCGCGGGGGACACGCGACGGCGGACTGCTCCATGATGTCGACCACGTCCACCGCGAGTCCGTTGCCGAGCAGGGGACCTTCCAGCGCGGTCAGCAGGCGCAGCACCTCCGCATGGTCGCCGCGCGAGCACAGATGGCGGATGGCCTTGCGCAGATCGGGCAGCCGGGCCTCGACGGCCGACAGCAGCTGTCCCGTGTCACGCCCGGAGCGCAGCCCGTCCGCGATGTCGGCGGCGAAGGCGGCGCAGTGGCCGGCGTGCCGGTCGAGCGCCCTGACCAGCCTGGCGGGGTCTCCCGCGAGCTCTTGGTGATAGCAGGCGCGCGCCATCCGCGGCAGCCTGAACTCCGGCTCTCCACCGTGGCCGGATCCACTGAGCAACAGGCTCTGGCGGACGAGGGACTCGATCCCGGCCACCGCGTCCGCCCGGCCGGTACCGGCCGCCCGTTGCGCCTCCGCCAGCCCGACCGGTGCCTCGAACAGGGCGAGATCGCAGAGGAGTTCCCGGTCCGCGGCACTCGGCCCCGGTGCGGCCCAGCCCAGCGCGCCGGCGATGCTGTGGTGCCGGGCGGGCACGTCCCGCAGCCTGCGCCGGCCGATGCGTTCACCCCTGCGCAGCCTCTCCAGTACGGCGTGCGGGCCCGCGGTGCCGACGGCCTCCGCGGCCATCTCGATGGCCAGCGGAATCCCGTCGAGCTCCCGGCAGAGGTCGGTCACCGCGCACTGCCCCTGGCTGCTGTCCAGTCCGGCACGGTAGTGGGGACTCACCCGATCGGTGAAGAGCTCCTCGGCCGGTGACCCGGCGCCGGTGGGCAGCGGCTCCACCAACAGGACGCGTTCGGCGCGGATGTCCAGCGCCACCCGGCTGGTGACCAGGATCTTCAGTCGTGGACAGGCTCCGAGCAGGACGGCGAGGTCCAGGGCGACGCCCGCGGCCACCGGGTCGCCGTTGTCCAGCACGAGCAGCAGCTGCTGTGATCCGATCAGCTCCGCGGCCCCGCTCGCGGTATCGGCGCCGACGCTCGACCAGATGGCCCCGCCGTCGGCGGAGTCGGCGAGATCCGTCCACCGGAGGGGGGTGGTGCCGCGCCGGGCCGGCCCGGTCAGTGCCGCATGGGCCAGATGGCTCTTGCCCACCCCGGCGAACCCGGTCAGCGTGATCAGTCGCTCTTGGGGATCGGCCAACACCTTGGTGAGCAGGGCGAGTTCATCCCGTCGGCCGTGGAGCCTGCCGAACCCGGCCGCCATCGGGCGGCCGCCTGCCGGTTCCGGTGCCGGGAACATGCTGCCGCCCTCCGGTGCGGCCGGGGTCGCAACGCCGAACTCCTGCTCTGACGCAAACATTTCAGCCCTCCAGATGGTGTGCTCGAAACGTCCCCAACCGGCTCGTACGCGCCGTGGCCCGTCCTACCCGGCGCCGTACCGGACCAGCACCGCGGCCAGCCCGCGCAACAAGGCGCTCTCCTCGGAGCGGACGAAGAAGTGGCCCCCGGGCATGGTGCGCAACTCGGCCCCCCGGGTGCCGTGTTCCGCCCAGGCGGCCATCGCGGGCACGGGCACCAGCCGGTCCCGGTCACCCACGAACAGATGCAGCGGCACCTGCAGTGGCTCGATCTCGTCCCGCTTGACCGCCCCTGAGCAGAGCCGGAGGTCGTCCCGGACCAGCGGCACGAACCGCGAACGGAATCCGCGCCGGGCGGCCAGCTCCCGGGGAATTCCGCCCAGTTCGGCCAGGCTCCGGGCCAGCACCTCGTCGTCGGCCGCCGGGTCCAGGATCCGGTTGGGCGGTATGTGCGGGGCACGGTGGGAGCTGAGGATGAGCGCCCGGGGCAGCGTCGCACCACGCCGCTGCCTGCGCAGGGTCAGGGCATGGGAGATGAACGCCCCCATGCTGTGTCCGTAGAGGAGATATGGCTGGGAGAACGCGTGGTCGAGCTGCTCGTCCAGCTCCGCGGCCAGCGCGTCGAGATCGGTGAACCGTGGCTCGTGGAGGCGTCCTTCACGACCGGGCAGCTGCACCGGCCGTACTCGCACCACGGCCCCGTACCCATCGAGCTCCCGCTGCCACCGCGCGAAGGCGGATGCGCCGCCGCCCGCACACGGCAGACAGAAGAGACTGGGTCCCGCTGCGGCGGGGCCGGCCGGCTGTGGCAGATACGGCGTCATCGTGCGCCCCTCCGGCCCGCTCAGTACGGCTGGCCTCTCCTCAGGTTCCCGGGCGGCCGATTCGGCTCCGCCATGAACCCCGAAGATCTCATTCGAGCCAGGGCCGGAAACAGTGGGTGGGTCCCGGCGCAGGGGATGGATTTCTCTGCACCCGGACATGACGGCCTCACACCCCGGAAGGGCGCCCGGCACAGACCCCGGACCGGGGCCGGGCGTTCCAAATCCGGGCGTGCGGCCGGTGGGTGACGGTGGATGGGCCGAGGCGGGGCGGGCCAGGAAGTGAGGGGTGAAGGTGAAGGACGGGAAAGCCTCACCCCCCGCCGATGATTCCATCACTTTCTGTGGATGCTTCCTCCATATGACGATCCTGGCATACGGAGAACCACAGCCCGAGACCGCAAAGGAACGTGCCAGATGAACGAGTTCATCGCCGACACACTCGCGCTTCCCGCCGCGCCGGATGCGCTTCCCGCCGCGCGCCCACGGCTCGTCGTGGACCATCTCGACTCAAGCCCTGACGACTTGGCCGCCCTGTTCACCTTCTGCGACGGCCCAGCTCCGCTCGACGAGTCCGCTCACGCATGACGAACCCGGGGGGCGAGACCGCATTTGTCGGCTTTGTCGGCTTCAAGAGCCATCTGCGCTGCATGGTCGTGCCCGGAGAGGCGGCCTATCTGTTATCGCACGCCGGCATCACGGCCCTTCGCGGCGGGCCGGCGGAGATCCTGGCCCCCCTGCTCGACGGGACTCGCACACCGGCCGCCATCGTCCGCGACGCGGCCCCGTCCCTCGCCTCCGAGGAGGCCGAAGACGCGCTGGGAGTCCTCGCCGAGGCCGGGTTGCTCCGTTTTCGGCGGCGATCCGGCCACCCGCCGGCCGACCGGGCCGCCGAGGCCTACTGGGATCTCGCGGGTCTGGACGGAGCCCGGGCCGCCGAAAAGGCGGCCCGGGCGGCCGTGCGGATCGTGACACTGCCCGGCGTCGCCGCGGACACCGTCCCCGAGGCATGCCTGGCCTCCGGGCTGCGGCTCACGGACTCGGTGCGGGAGGCAGCTCTCAGCCTCGTCCTGTGCGACGACTATCTCTCGCCCGAACTGCGGGACATCGACGCCGAGCACCGCACCCTGGGGCACCCCTGGCTGCTGGTGCGCCCGGGCGGCCCCGACCCCTGGTTCGGCCCGGTCTTCCGCCCTGACCACGGCCCCTGCTGGAACTGTCTGGCGACCCGGCTGCGAGACCACCGCACAAGCGAACTGCCCTTGCGGCGCGCACTGGGCCACGACGGTCCGATGGCCAGGCCGGAGGCCGCCCTGCCGGCCGGGCGCGCCCTGGCCGTACAGGCCGCGGTGCTGGAGGCGGTCAAATGGGCGAGCGGGTTCCGGAGCCCGGAGCAGGGTGCCGTACGCACCCTGAACACCCTTGCCCTGAAGACCACCGCCCATCCGGTGCCCCGGCTGCCGCAGTGCCCGGCCTGCGGTAACCCCCGGCTGCTCAGCGAGCGGGGCTGGCGCCCTCCCACGCTGCGGAGCCGGCCGAAGTCCGCTGACGGCACGGGCAACGGCCACCGCGCGCTCAGCACCGAGCGCATGCTGGAGCGCTATGGCCATCTGGTCGACCCCGTCACCGGCGTGGTGAAGGGGATCCACCGGGCCGTCGGCACACCCGACTTCGCCCATGCCCAGGTTTCGGGCCGGAACCTCGCCATGCGGGCCGGCACCCTGTCGGGGTTACGGGCCGGACTGCGTTCGCTCAGCGGCGGCAAGGGCCTCACCGCCGACGAGGCCCGGGCAAGTGCCCTGGGCGAGGCGGTCGAGCGGTACAGCGGCACCAGGCGCGGTGACGAGGCCGTGGTGCGCGACACCTTCCGCGGGCTGGGCGACGTGGCCCTGCATCCCAACTCCTGCCAGCTGTACCACGACCGGCAGTTCCGCGACCGGTCCCGCTGGAACGCGGCCCGCTCGCCCTTCACTTCCGTACCGGAGCGCTTCGACGAGAACCGCCCGGTCGACTGGACCCCCTTGTGGTCGCCGGCCTCGGGTACGCACCGGCTGTTGCCGACCAGCATGCTGTACTTCTCCGCCGACGCGGCGTCCCCTCCCGAACCATGCGCCGACTCCAACGGCAACGCGGCGGGCAGCAGCTTGGAAGACGCCGTGCTCCAAGGCTTTCTGGAGCTGGTCGAACGCGATGCGGTGGCCCTGTGGTGGTACAACCGCACCCGCCAGCCGGCCGTCGACCTGGACTCCTTCGACGAGCCGTACATCGACAGGCTGCGGTGCGGCTACCGGAAGCTGAACCGCGAGATCTGGGCGCTCGACCTCACCGCCGACCTCGGCATCCCCGCCATGGCGGCCGTCTCCCGGCGCACCGACAAGCCGTGCGAGGACATCATCTTCGGCTTCGGCGCCCATTTCGATCCCCGGCTGGCGCTGCGCCGGGCACTGACCGAAATGGGCCAGCTGCTGCCGGCCGTGTCGGGGGCGCGCCCGGACGGGTCGGGGTACCGCGTCGATCACCCCGAGGCCAGGAACTGGTGGCTGCGGGAGACCGTCGCGCGTCAGCCGTATCTGGCCCCCGCACCCGCGACGACCCCCAGAGCACCCCACTCCTGGGACTACATTCCCAGGGACGACCTGCTGGACGACCTCTCGGCGGCAACTGGTCTGCTTGCGGCGCACGGCATGGATCTGCTGGTGCTCGACCAGACTCGTCCCGACACCGGCCTCCCGGTGGTCAAGGTCGTGGTTCCCGGACTCAGGCACTTCTGGGCGAGGTACGCACCCGGGCGCCTCTATGACACTCCGGTTGCCCTGGGACGAGTTGAGAAGCCGACGTCTTACGAGGAGCTCAACCCGGTCCCGCTGTTCGTCTGACACACTCCAAGCGGTCTTGGGGAAGTGGGGCACGCCCCAACGACCAACCGGCCGTGGCCGGATGACGAGGTCTCAGTGAAATGCTGGAAAGGGCTGATGCTATTCAGCCACCCCATGTAAAATCTGCCGAACGAGCGTTCGGGCTACAGGTCGGCCACGATAGGCCCTGCGTTCGAGAGCGCCCGGGGACGCCGCGCTCTGGAATGTTCTCCTGGCGGCAGAGGAGCACTTCGAGGATGCAGAGCGATGCCCAGCACGCCCCTGATGTGTCGTTTGCCAGATGGAGCACCAGGCCCGCTCCCCGACTGGCCTCCATGATCCTTCTCGCGGCACTGGCCTGCTACTTCGGCATCACCGCGATCAACCTCATGAGCAGTCGGCCGTCCCCGCCCGAACTCATCACCGGACTCGTCGCGCTCTTGGCCGTCTTTGCCCTGCAACTGGCGCATTCCAGGCGAGGGGCCGAGCGTGCCTCGCCACGGTCGAAGGCCGCGACGCTCGGTGCCCAGGCCGTGCTGACCTATCTGCCGCTGGTCTGCTTCGGAGTCCTGTGGGGAGCCATGGCGGGCTTCCTCGGTGGATCACTGTTACTCCTGCTGCCGCCCCGGGCCGCCTGGTCGCTGTACGGACTGAACGGTCTGAGTCTGCTGATCCCGGGAGTGCTCAAGGCGATGCCCGTGATCGACCTCGTCTACATGTGCCAGAGCACCCTGCTCACCGGCCTGGTGGTCTACGGGCTCACCCGGATGTCGTCCCTGGTCGACGAGGTGTTCGCGGCCCGGGTCGAGATGGCCAGTATGGCGGTGGCCAGTGAGCGGCTGCGCCTCGCGCGCGACTTGCACGATCTGCTCGGCTACAGCCTCTCCGCGATCGTGCTCAAGAGCGAGCTGCTCCAACGGCTCATCCGGGCGCAGCACGACCGGGCCGACCAAGAGGTGGAGGAAGTCCTCGCCATCTCCCGGCAGGCGCTCAGCGATGTCCGCAGGGTGGCGCGCAGCTACCGCGATATGTCACTCGGCTCCGAAGTGTCCTCGGCCCGGTCGGTGCTCGACGCCGCGGAGGTCGAGGTCGAGGTGGTTCTCGACGCCTCCGTCGAGGAGATCAGTTCGCAGGCCGGCACGGTGCTCGCGACGGTGCTGCGCGAGGGCGTCACCAATCTGCTGCGGCACAGCAAGGCGACCCGCTGCTGTATCACCGCCGTGGTCGACGATGGAACGGCACGCCTCACCATCATCAACGACGGTGTGGTGGCCGACTATTGCGATCCCTCGCCGCACGGCGGCAATGGCCTCGGCAACCTGGAACAGCGCCTGCGGGAGACCGGGGGCCGGCTGATCACGGAGCGGGAGGAAGCCGTGCCACCGGCCCCCGGTGGCTGGTTCCGTCTGGTCGCCGAGGTGCCCGCCCAAGCCGCCCGCCCGGAGCGGCCCGGCTCAACGGCCATGGAGTCGGATGAGCCCATGGGACCGGCCTGACCCCGGCTGATAGCGTGACGCCGCGAGAACCGTGGGGGACCTCACACATACGCAACACATACGCAAAATCACGGGGGGCTTCGATGATCCGTGTATTGCTCGCTGAAGACATGCACATGGTGCGGGGCGCGCTGGTCGCCCTTTTGAACCTCGAGCACGATCTGGACGTCGTGGCAAGCGTGGAACGCGGCGATCAGATTCTTCCGACGGCCCGCGAACTCCGGCCGGATGTCGCCATTATCGATATCGACCTGCCTGGTCTCGACGGGCTGAGCGCCGCGGAACAGCTCCATGAACGGCTGCCTTCGTGCCGGACGCTGATTCTCACCAACCTCGGCCGCCCCGGCACGCTGCGCCGGGCCATGTCCGCTAATGTCTCCGGATACCTGCTGAAAGACGCCCCACCACAGGAACTCGCCCAGGCGGTACGGAAAGTGGCGGCGGGACAGCGAGCGATCGACTCCGAACTGGCGCTTGCCGCCTGGGGCGGCGCGGAGAGTCCACTCACCTACCGGGAGACCGAGGTGCTCAGGCTGGCGTCCCAGGGCTCGGATGCCAGTGAGATCGCGAAGCGGCTGCGGCTGTCCGCCGGTACCGTACGGAACTATCTGACCGCTGTGGTGACCAAACTCAACGCGCGCAACAGGGTCGATGCGATCCGCATCGCCCATGAATTCGGCTGGCTGTGAGGCCATGACGGCGTTCAAGGGGCCGGTATGAGTCCTGAACTGCGGAACACTGCGGAACACTGCCCGGACAGATGACTCGTTGTAGAGTGTGGAACTGCCTTTGACCTGCAAGAACGCAGGCAGGGAGCCTAGTTCAGGGAGTATTTCGATGTATCGCACCATGATGAAGTCCAAGATCCATCGCGCCACCGTGACGCAGGCCGACCTGCATTACGTGGGTTCGCTGACCGTGGACGCCGGCCTCATGACGGCCGCCGATCTGCTGCCCGGCGAGAAGGTCGACATCGTCGACATCAACAATGGTGCCAGGCTGTCGACCTATGTCATCGAGGGACCGCGCGGCTCCGGCGTGATCGGCGTCAATGGTGCCGCGGCCCGGCTGATCAGCCCGGGCGACCTCGTCATCGTCATCGCCTATGCCGCCATGGACGATGCCGAGGCCAAGACCTTCGAACCGCGTGTCGTCTTCGTCGACGAGCGCAATGCGGTGGTGGACCTCGGCGGCGATCCGGCCGCGGTGCCGGAGGGTTCCGGGCTCTCGCGCGGGGACCGCGTGGCGGGATGACGGACGACCCTCCTGGAGTCCGTCAGGGCGTGTGCCGACCCCTGGGTGCGTAGGACCGTAGGACGTGTCCTACACCCCGGCCGCCTCGGCGACCACCCGGGCCACCGATTCCCCGGCGGCCCGGACCCGCTGGTCCCCGGTGGCCCGGCAGCGCTGCAGCCGGGGATCGTACTCCGTCATGATCACCCCTGCGTGGTCGGCCGGCACCTCGTCCAGCCGCACCGGCCAGCCGTGGCCGGTGAGCGCGGCCAGCAGGGTCCGGGAATGCCCGGGGTCGATCTGGGTGTCCTCGGTGCCGTGCACGAGCCGCACCGGCACCGGCCCGGCCGTCGGCTCGCCGGCCAGGTCGTCCAGTGGCGGAACTCCCGTGGTCCGTGCCGGGCGGTCGTAGCGCGAGGCGATCCCCACCACCGCCATGGGCCGCCAGCCACCGGCGACCTCGGGGTGGAGCGCGACGCCCAGCGCGGCCGGGGCGCCCGCCGACCAGCCCACCAGGACGATCCGGTCCGGGTCGCCGCCGTGCGCGGCGGCCCGTGCGCGGCAGTGGGCCAGCGAGTCCAGGAGATGGGCGCGGCCGCCGTCCGGGGCGTCGGAACGCCAGTCGGGCACCATCACCAGGACGCCCGACTCGGCGACCGCCCGCGCGAAGGGCCCCAGGACATCGCGTTCATCGGGGCCTATGCCGTGCCAGAGCAGGGCCGTTGGCAGTGCCGTGGCGGCCCTGCCGGGCCGGTGGAGGTCAATGGACTTGCCATTGGGGGCGGTGACGAGCTGCTGCTGCACCGCGCTGCGGGTCGGCATGGCAGGGCCTTTCGGTCGTACGACGTTTCCCCGGGAAGCTATCAGCCGAGTCTCCCGGGGCCTGCGGGAGTTGAGGGGCGAGTGCCGTCCCCGTGGGCAGGGATCAGCGGGCCTCGGCCGGTTCCCGCTCGGGGGTGGGAGCGGGAGCGGGCGCCGGCCTGCGGACCAGGGCGACGGCGAGGACCGCCGCCGACAGGGCGAGCGCCGCCGAGACGAGGTACACCGCGCTCAGCCCATCCGCACCCGCGTCCTGGAGGACCCGGACGCTGGTCTTCCGGCCGCTGCTCAGGGCGTTGACCGCCGCGTCGGCATCGGCGACCCGGCCGGTGAGGGAGGAGCGGAGGGTGTGGGTGAACAGCAGGCCGAGGACGGCGACCCCGAGGGCCTGGCCGAGCTGGCGGAAGGTCGCCATCGTGCCGGAGGCCATCCCCACCCGCTCGACGGGGACGGAGGCCAGCACCGCGGAGCCGGTGGCGGGCATGCCCACGCCGACGCCCGCGCCGGTCAGCACCAGCCCGGGCAACAGCGCCGCCCAGCCGGAATCGCCGTCCACCAGCAGGCCGTTGAGGACGCAGCCGATGCCGATGAGTGCAAAGGCGGTGGCGATGGCCAGGCGGGGGGAGACCCGGTGCAGTCGCTTGCCCGACACCATGGACGTGACGAAGGTGGTGGCCGCCAGCGGGATCATCGCCAGGCCCGTCTTGAGGGGGCTGAGCCCGGCCACGGACTGCAGCCACAGGGAGGCGTAGATGAGGCAGGCGAAGCCCCAGGCCGTGGCGATGGTGCCGAACATCACTGCCAGGAAGGACGCATCGCGGAAGAGCGCCAGGTCCAGCATGGGGTGCGGCGCGCGGAGCTCGGCCGCGACAAAGGCGATCAGCGCGAGCGCGGCCAGGGCGAGCAGGCCCAGGGTGGTGGAGGCGGTCCAGCCGTCGTCGCCCGCCTTGATCAGCGCGAAGGTCAGGGCGCCGGAGCCGATGCCGAAGGCCAGCATGCCGGGCAGGTCGACCGTGGCTCGTTCGGGCTGCTTGGACTCCTTGACGTACCGCAGGGTCAGCACGAGCGTCACCGCCGCCAGCGGGACATTGACGGCGAAGATGGCCTGCCACCCCAGCGACTGGGTCAGCAGTCCGCCGAGGAGGGGCCCGGTCGCGCCGGCGGCGCCGCCCACCGCCGACCACACGCCGATCGCACCGGCCCGGGCCCGGCCTTCGTAGCTGCCACCGACGATGGCCATGCCGGTGACGAACATGGCCGAGCCGCCGATGCCCTGTACCCCTCGGGCGGCGATCAGCAGGCCCGGGTCCGGTGCCAGCGCGCAGACCAGGGAGGCGCCGCCGAACAGGGCCAGCGCGATCACATAGACCCTGCGGCGCCCGAAGAGATCGCCGAACGACCCCGTGCTCAGGGTCAGGGCCGCCAGCACCAGGGTGTAGATGTTCATCACCCACTGCAGCCCGGACAGCGAGGCGCCCAGGTCCTCCGCCATGTCCGGCAGTGCCACGGTCACCACGGTGGTGTCCGTGATCAGCATGAACGACCCCAGGCACACCGCCACGAGAGGCCACCACTTGCGCATGAGAAGTCCTTTCGTCGAAGACTTCCCACAGCCTCGGGACGGGCGGCGGACACGACCAGCCAGGCGGCACCGGACGCCGGATTCCCGCACCGGAGCAGGTGCAGCAACGGAAATCCGTCATCCCCCGAAGTCGTTCGGCAGCACCGTGCCCGCCCGCTTGACCGTGCGGTCCACCGTCGCGGTCTCCACCTGGTGCACGGCGTCCAGCGCCGCGACGCTTTCGGTCAGATAGCGGTACAGGTCACCGGTGTCCCGGCAGATCACCGAGGCCATCAGATTGGTGGGCCCGGTGGTGACGGCCGCGAAGGAGACCTCGGGATGTCCGGCGAGGGCGGTGCCCACCTCCACCAGCGCGGAGGGCTTCACCGACATCCACAGCCGGGCCTCCGCGTGCCGGCCGAGCGCCGACACCGGCAGGTCGACCTGGTAGGAGAGGACGCCTGCGTGACGCAGCTGCGCCATCCGCCGCTTGACCGTCGACTCCGACAGGCCGGTGCCCGCCGCCAGTTCGGCATAGCCGGTGCGTCCGTCCCGCGAGAGGAGCTGCAGCAGCTCGTGGTCCCCGTCGTCGAGGGCGACCCGGTCACCGCTCGGCTCCGCGGGCTCGGGGCGCAGCCGCCCGGCCTGTTCCTCGTCGAGCTGTGCCAGCCCCGTCCAGCTCCTGGGTTCGGTGAAGGACCGCAGGATGGCATGGGCCGTCACGGAGTTCACCCGGCTGGTGCGGGAGAGCTTCTGGAGCAGCAGGGTGTCGCCCTCGCCCGGTCTGCGGGTCTGGGTGCTGCAGGAGATCTCGGTGCCGCCGGAGAGCAGGTGCACCCAGAAGGTGTCGGCCCGGCGGGCGAGCGCGGCCGAGATGGCGCCCGAGACATCCGGTGTGCAGCGCAGCCGGATGGTCCAGGGGACGTATCCGAGCGGGCCGCGGTTGACGGCGGCGACCACCCTCAGCACCCCTGCCGTGCGCAGCCGCCGGTAGCGGCGCGCGACGGTGCTCTCGGAGACCCCCAGCACCTCGGCGATCTTGTTGAACGGTGCCCTGCCGTCGATCTGGAGGGCATGTGCCAGCCCCCGGTCGAGCTCGTCGAGCGTGACGGTTTCCATCACACGATCGTAGGCCGCGCCGGAAACGTCCACGGACGGCTGTTCCCGGGGCAGTTGGCCGAGCACCGGCCGGGCCGGCCGGGCCCAAGGCCGGCCGTGAGCGTCACTCTGAGTGTTCGAGTGACCGCCACGAGTCGCGGGAGCGTCCGGCCGGGGGCATGCTGAGACGGCCGTGAGGTGACGTCCGAGCGAGGGGAGAACTGTGGCCATGACCGAGACAGCGCTCCGCCGGCGGACGCGTACCGCGCATTCCCGGGGGGCAACCCCCGCACCCCCGGCCGGAACCACCGGCCGCCGGTGTCTTCCGGACCGCTGCCGGGAGGGGACCGCCGGTGAACAGTCCGGCATCAGCGCCCTCTTCGACCGGATCGCCAGGCTCCCCCAGGGACCCGAACGTGCCCGGCTGCGCCAGGAGGTGATCGCCGCCTGGCTGCCCATGGCCGAGCGCATCAGTCTGCGCTACCGCTCGAGCGGGGAGAGCCCGGCGGATCTGCGTCAGGTGGCCGCCCTGGCTCTGGTACGGGCCGTGGACCGGTTCGATCCGGACCTCGGTTTCGCGTTTGAGTCCTTTGCCGTCCCCACCATCAACGGGGAACTCAAGCGCCATGTCCGCGATCATGTGTGGTCCCTGCACATCCCGCGCCGGGACCAGGAGTTGCGCGCCGCCGTGCGCTCGGCGCGCACGCGGCTGGAGCAGCAGGGTGCCGGTGCGCCCGTCACCACGGCGGCCCTGGCCGAGGAGACCGGTCTGACCGAGGCGGAAGTGCGGCGCGGCATCGACGCCGACGGGGTGCACCACACGCTGTCCCTGGACCATCCGGTCGACGCCGCGGGGGAGCTGGTGCTGGCCGACACCCTGGGGCGGGTCGACCGCGCGCTGGACCTGGTCGTGGACCGGCAGTCCCTCAGGCCGCTCCTGGACGCCCTGCCCGAGCGGGAGAAGTCGGTCCTGTACTGGCACTTCTTCGGCAACCTCACCCAGCAGCAGATCGGCGCCCGGCTGGGCGTCTCCCAGATGCAGATCTCCCGCATCCTCAGCCGCACCTGTGCGCAACTGCGCCGCAAGCTCCTCGCCCCGGCCTGAGGCCGGGCTTCGCACCACGAGACCAGGACGGTCGCCATGACGTCGGACCACACCCGGCTGACTCCCGATCTGCCGCCGATCGTCGAGATCCCCGATCTCCCCGGTGCCGTCGGTGCGGGCGAGCGGCCGCCCGCGCCCGAACAAGGAAGTGGCGCCCATCAGGAACCTGATGGGCGCCACGAGTGCGCGGTCGACGGATCCGGCGGCTGACTGTGACCCGCCCCGCGCGCGTGGGGGCGACTGTCAGCCGTTGACGCAGGTATTGCCGAATGTGGGGTTCAGCAGACCGACGATGTCGATCGCGTTGCCGCACAGGTTGATCGGCAGGTGGATCGGAATCTGAATGGTGTCACCGGAGAGGACACCGGGGGAGCCGACGGCCGCGGCCCCTGCTCCGGCGTCGGCGGAAGCGACGCCCGCGGTGCCGGCGATGACGGCGCCGGCGGCGGCGGTCAGGAGGGCTGCCTTGGCGATACGCGACATGGATGGACCTTTCTAGGGGGTGTTGAGCGCCAATTGTGACCGTCAGTCCCAGAGGGGATGCACCAAAATGGGCCTTGTGGGCAGGAATTAACCCGTAAAGGGCAATAAGTCAGATGTGATGAAAGGAGTTTGGAGAGAAGAAGGTGACCTGGGACGCGTCGGATGTGTCAAGGTGTCGGGCTGTCGATCACCTGGAGGTCGGGCCCGCTCGGGTGCGGGTTTGGCGTGGCCGCCCCTGGCTACGTACAGTTTCGGAGAAGCTTCAATCGAACGAACGTATGGACTGGGAAACGACGGCGCCGATGACGGTCACTGAAGAGATGGGTATCGATCCGGAGCGCATGGCGATCTGCCTCAGCGTGCTCAAGGAGCTCGACGAGCTTCCGGTCGACCACCCCGACGCGATCGCCGTGCGGCGCGCCACCGCCGGCATCTACCGGACGGTCAAGCAGCGCCGCCGCCAGGAGCGCCGGGCGGCCAAGACCGCCCACGACAAGACGGTCACGGAGGCCACCGCCACCGGTGCCGCCGACCGCATCGACGACGAGACGCGCGGCATCCCGCTCGCCGCGACCGCCGCCACCGCGATCGTCGGAATCCTGGAGCGGCCCCGGTCCTGCTACATCTGCAAGGGCCGTTTCACCGAGGTCGACGCCTTCTACCACCAGCTGTGCCGGCCGTGCGCGGCCGAGAACCGCGCCCGCCGGGACGCCCGTACCGACCTGACCGGGCGGCGTGCGCTGCTCACCGGTGGCCGGGCGAAGATCGGCATGTATATCGCCCTGCGGCTGCTGCGGGACGGGGCGCACACCACCATCACCACGCGCTTCCCCAACGACGCCATCCGCCGGTTCAAGGCCATGGAGGACAGCGCCGACTGGCTGCACCGGCTCAAGATCGTGGGCATTGACCTGCGTGACCCCGCACAGGTCGTCGCCCTGGCCGACTCCGTCGGCGCCGAGGGCCCGCTGGACATCCTGATCAACAACGCGGCCCAGACCGTCCGCCGCTCCCGCTCGGCGTACCGCGAACTGATTTCCGCCGAGTCCGCGCCGCTGCCCGCGGGCGAGCTGCCCGCCTCGGAGGTCTTCGGCGCCTTCGGCAGCGGCGCGCAGCCCGAACTGCCCGCGCAGGCGGGCGGCCGCCATGACGAGCTGACCCCCCAGGCCCTCACCGAGCTCGCGCTCACCAGCGGCTCCGCCTCGCTCGCCCGGGTCGAGGCGGGTACCGCGATCGACGCGGGTGGCCTGGTGCCGGACCTGGACGCCACCAACAGCTGGATCCAGACGGTGAGCGAGGTCGACCCGGTCGAGCTGCTCGAAGTCCAGCTCTGCAATGTGACCGCGCCGTTCGTCCTGGTCAGCCGGTTGCGCCCGGCGATGGCCGCCTCGGCCGCGCGCCGCAAGTACGTGGTGAACGTATCCGCCATGGAGGGCGTCTTCAGCCGGGGCTACAAGGGCGCGGGGCACCCGCACACCAATATGGCCAAGGCCGCGCTCAACATGCTCACCCGCACCAGCGCACAGGAGCTGCTGGAAGCCGACGGCATCCTGATGACCAGCGTCGACACCGGCTGGATCACCGACGAGCGCCCGCACCCGGACAAGGTCCGGATGGCCGCCGAGGGCTTCCATGCGCCGCTCGACCTGGTGGACGGGGCGGCCCGGGTCTACGACCCGATCGTGCGCGGCGAGCAGGGCGAGGACCTGTACGGCTGCTTCCTGAAGGACTACCGGCCCGCCGACTGGTGACCGCGGGGGTGCAGGGCCGCATACTCCAGCGGCGCCGATGGATCGATCGACACCTCCAGCGGCGCCGCCGGAGCCCCTGACCGGACCAGCAGATCACCGACCGCCGCGATCATCGCGCCATTGTCCGTGCACAACCGCAGCGGTGGCACCCGCAGTTGGACCCCGGCCGCCGCACAGCGCTCCTCGGCCAGCGCCCGGACCCGGGAGTTCGCGGCCACGCCACCGACCACCACCAGGGTGCCCACCCCGTGCTCGACGCAGGCGGCCACCGCCTTGCGGGTGAGGACATCGGCCACCGCCTCCTGGAGCGAGGCGGCGCCGTCCGCGACCGGCAACGGCCGCCCGGCCGCCCGATGCTGCTCCGCCCAGCGCGCGGCGGCCGTCTTCAGCCCCGAGAAGGAGAAGGTGTACGGGTCGTCGCGCGGCCCGGTGAGCGGGCGCGGGAAGGCCACCGCGCGCGGATCGCCCCGGCGTGCCGCCCGGTCCACGGCGGGCCCGCCCGGATAGGGCAGGCCGAAGACCCGGGCGACCTTGTCGAAGCACTCCCCGGCCGCGTCGTCCAGCGTGTCGCCGAGGTGCGCGATCGGATCACGGGCCAGGTCCCGTACGAGCAGCAGCGAGGTGTGGCCGCCGGAGACGATCAGCACCACACAGGGGTTGGGCAGCGGACCGTGCTCCAGGGTGTCCGCCGCCACATGCCCGGCGAGGTGGTGCACCCCGTACAGCGGCACCCCCAGCGAGTACGCCAGGCCCTTCGCCGCCGCCACCCCGACCTGCAGCGCGCCGGACAGCCCGGGGCCGGTGGTCACCGCGACCGCGCCGATGTCGCCCATCGCCAGGCCCGCGTCGGCCAGCGCCGCCCGGACGACCGGGGCGGCCGCGTGCACATGGGCGCGCGCCGCGATCTCCGGGACGACACCGCCGAAGCGGGCGTGCTCGTCCATGCTGGAGGCCACCGCGTGGCCCAGCAGCCTCCCGTCCCGCACCAGGCCGGCGCCGGTCTCGTCACAGGACGACTCGATACCCAGCACCACTGGTGAACGCCCCACGGCCACAGTCTCCTGCCTGGTCTTTGTAATTACACAGCCTTGTAGTTGCACATCATATGCAACAAGCTCCCGGGTGTGGGCGCGTCACCGCAGGTCAGTAGAGTTCCCGGGCAGCCAGTCCACCGACGAACCCCCGAGGTGCGCCCCGTGAGCCATGCCCCCGTCACCGTCGTAGGCATCGGCGCCGACGGCTGGCCCGGTCTCGCCCCCGGCTCCCGGGACGCGCTGCGCCACGCCGAGGCGATCATCGGCGGCCGCCGCCAGCTCGACCTGCTGCCCGCCGACTGCCCGGGCGAACGCATCCCCTGGCCCTCGCCGCTGCGGCCCGCCGTGCCCGGGCTGCTCGCCGGACAGGACGGCCGCCGCCTGTGCGTACTGGCCAGCGGCGACCCCATGTTCTTCGGCATCGGCCGCACCCTCGCCGGGCTGCTCGGCGCCGGACGGCTGCGGGTGCTGCCCCACCCGTCCTCCGTCTCCTACGCCGGTGCCCGCCTCGGCTGGCCGCTGGAGGACACCGAGGTGATCAGCCTCGTCGGGCGCCCGCTCGCCGCGCTCGGCGCCGCCCTGTACCCGGGCCGCCGGCTGCTGCTGCTCAGCGCCGGGGCCGGTACGCCCGCCGAGGTCGCCGCACTGCTGCGGGAACGGGGCTTCGGGCCGAGCCGGATGACCGTCCTCGAGCAGCTCGGCGGCGAGCGCGAACACCGCACCGAGGGCACGGCCGAGGACTGGCCCCACCCGCCGGGCGACCCGTTGAACGTCATCGCCGTCGACTGCCGCCGCACCAGTGGCACCCCCAGGCTCTCGCTCACCCCCGGACTTCCGGACCAAGCCTTCGAGCACGACGGGCAGTTGACGAAACGTCATATCCGGGCCGCGACGCTCGCCGCCCTCGCCCCCGGCCCCGGCGAGCTGTTGTGGGACATCGGCGGCGGCTCCGGATCCATCGGCATCGAGTGGCTGCGCGCCCACCGCTCCTGCCGCGCCGTCACCGTCGAGCGTGACCCGGTGCGCGCCGGGCGCATCACCCGCAACGCCCACACCCTCGGCGTGCCCGCGCTGCGCGTCATCACCGGCGCCGCACCCGGCGCGCTCGCCGAACTGCCGGTACCCGACGCCGTGTTCATCGGCGGCGGCCTCACCGCCCCCGGAGTGCTCGAGGCCTGTTGGCGCGCCCTGCCCGAGGGCGGGCGGCTGGTCGCCAACACCGTCACCCTGGAATCCGAGGCCCTGCTCACCGACTGGTACCGGCGCCACGGCGGCGAGCTCACCCGCCTCGCCGTCGCCCACGCCGCCCCGGTCGGCGGCTTCACCGGCTGGCGGCAGGCCATGCCGGTCACCCAGTGGTCCGTCACCAAGGAAGGCGAACAGCCATGACCGTGTACTTCATCGGCGCCGGACCCGGCGCCGCCGACCTCATCACGGTACGCGGCGCGCGGACCCTCGCCCGCTGTGGCGTCTGCCTCTACGCGGGCAGTCTGGTCCCCCGCGAACTCCTCGCCGAGTGCCCGCCCGGGGCCCGGCTCGTCGACACGGCGCGGCTCAACCTCGATGAGATCACCGCCGAGTTCGTACAGGCCCATCAAGCGGGCCGGGACGTGGCCCGGCTGCACTCCGGCGACCCCTCCGTCTTCAGCGCCGTCGCCGAACAGATGCGCCGCCTGGACGCCGTCGGCATCCCTTATGAGATCGTTCCCGGCGTCCCCGCCTTCGCCGCTGCCGCCGCGGCCCTCGGCCGCGAGCTGACCGTGCCCACCGTCGGCCAGACCGTCATCCTCACCCGCATCGCCCAGCAGGCCACGCCCATGCCCCCCGGCGAGGACCTCGCCACCCTGGGCCGCAGCGGCGCCCTCCTCGTCCTCCACCTCGCCGCCCGCTACGCGGACCGCGTCGTCGCCGAGCTCCTGCCGCACTACGGCCCCGACTGCCCCGCGGCGGTCGTGGCGATGGCCAGCCGCCCGGAGGAACTGGTCCTGCGCGGCACGCTGGCCGGCATCGCGGACCAGGTGAAGGCGGCGGGTGTGGTACGCACGGCCGTGATCATCGTGGGGCGGGCGCTGGGCGCCGAGCAGTTTCCGGACAGCCACCTGTATTCGGCCGAGCGGGACCGGCGGATATGCCCTACCGGGCCGCCGCCGCCCGCAGCTCGGTGATCTCCCGGCCGCCCTTGGCCCTCAGCTGTTCCGCCAGGTCCTCCAGCGCCCGGGCTCCCGCGACCTCCTCGCCGATCCGCATCTCGCTCGGATCGTCCGGGTGCCGGGTCGCATGGGCGCGAGCCCTCAGCTCCGTGCCATCCCGCAGCCGGAGCATGGCGACCGCCCAGACACGGCGGTCCTCCTTGTCCTCTTCGAACTCGATCTCCACATGCCAACCGGCTACCAGCATGGCCACCACCTCCGAAACCCCCGGCCAAGCGGCCGGGCCCGGACGCGATCCAGGGCCGATGCCCGCCCTGGTGCCCCGGGCATCTCCTGCTGCCAGGCTACGTCCGGCCCCGGCGTGCCGCATGCGCGGCGATCCCCGGGGCGTTTGACCCTCACACCGTGTCAGCCGGTTCACTGAAGGCGTCATGTTCACCATCGGAGACTTCGCCCGGCACGGCCGTGTATCGGTCCGCATGCTGCGGCACTACGACGCCATCGGACTGCTGACCCCGGCCCGGGTGGACCCGGTCAGCGGCTACCGCTCCTATGCGGCGGGCCAACTCGCCCGCCTCAACCGCATCATCGCCCTCAAGGACCTGGGCTTCACCCTTCAGCAGGTCCGGGCGATCGTGGCGGACGAGATCGGCCTGGCGGAGCTGCACGGCATGCTACGGCTGCGCCGGGCCGAGCTCGAGGCGGTGCGGGAGGCGACCGAGGCACGGCTGGCCCAGGTCGGGGCGAGGCTCCGCAGCATCGAGAGCGAGGGAACCATGAGCACCCAGGACGTGGTGATCAAGCGCATTCCGGCGGTACGCGTGGCAGAGCTGAGCGCCACCGCCGACAGCTATGAACCCCAGGACATCGGCCCCGTCATCACCCCGCTCTTCACCGAGCTGTTCCGGCTGCTCGGTGAGGCGGGCGTGACCCCGTCGGGCCCGCCCATCGCCTACTACGAGGACGCGCCCGGCGGATCCGGCGCCATGGTCGTCCACGCGGCGGCACCGGTGGCGACGGAACCCGGCGGCGAGCACCGCTTCCAGGTGGTGGAGCTCCCGGCCGTCGAATCCGCCGCCACCATCGTCCACCGCGGCTCCATGGCCGAGGTCATGCCGACGGCCCAGACACTGGCCCGCTGGATCGACGCCAACGGCCACCGGTCGGCGGGGTACGCACGGGAGCTCTACCTCGAGTGCCCGCAGGATCAGGCGCTTTGGGTGACGGAGCTACAGGAGCCGGTCACTCGCGCATGAGCCGGTCCGTGCGCCGGGCCCGTGAGTTGAGCGCGGTCCGGCGCACGGCGGCATCACCGCTGGGCGTCGAGCTTGGCCAGCGCCTTGACGAGATGGGTGTCGACGAGCCCGGGGGCGCCGCTGAGCATAAGGGTGATATTGCCCCTGCGGACGGCGACTTCCTTTATCACCGTGGTCTTCTCGCCCCCGATCATCGTGAGGATGTTGCCGTACTGCTCGTCGCCGAGTTTCGGCAGGGTGACCTTGGCGGTGGTGACCTGGATCGGTGAACTGCCCGAGGTCACGGTGAAAGAGGGGCAGGCGGCATAGGCCGCGAAGACGTCCCGCAGGGTGCCGGACAGCTTGGCGGGGGAGTCGCTGTCGAGCGTCTCGCCCAGTTCCGAGCCGGAGTCGAGGGTGTAGTCGTATGAGACCTCTGCCTCGGCGGCGAACTTCTTGGTGTCCCCGTCGGCTTCGAGCTTGTCGAGGGCCGGGCAGCCGGACATCCCGACGTCATCGCGCTTCTTGCCGTTGGAATCCGCGGGCTGTGCCCGGTAGTCGGGACCCAGATCGGCGGTGTTGAGCAGCATGGCCCGGAGTTGAGCGGCGCTCACCGGCTTTCCGTCCGCGGCCTTCCCGGCGGCGGCCGGTGAACCGGCCCTGCCCGCGGGCCGAGTGGCCTGCTGCCCGCCGGACGAAGCACCGGCGGCCGGTTCGGCCGAATGATCCGTACCGCCGCAGCCGGCCACGGCAATGAGCAGGGTACCGACGAGCGCTGGAGCACCCCAAGTGCTGGATATCCGGCTTCGGCGCATGGCCCGCGCCCCACTTCTGATCACCCGGCGACCCTACCGTGTGGGTTGTGAACGCATCGTCATCAGGGCCCCGTGAAACAGGTCACCGGCTGCCCTTGGCGAGCACGGCACCGCGCCGCGCAACGCCTTGCGTCCAGCTCCCGATCATGTCGAAGCCATCTGGAGTTTCCCTTCGGCATCTAGATTCCGCCACCTCGGGGATCTCTTTATCGGGGACAAGGGGTGGGTAAGTGATGTACGGGGAAAAGTGGGCGAAATTCCTGGATGCCGGTGATCCACCGGCCGCCGCACAGATGAGGCTCGATCACGCCGGGGGTGGCGAAGGCGGCGATGCGGGCAAGCTCAAGGTGACCCCGGCCGTCCTGAGGAAACGGGCGGGCAATACCGAAACCGTGCGCGGCCAGTTCCTCAAGGCGGACGACCAGGTGATGCACGACACCGGCGCGGTGCCCGGCACCCTCCACGGCTTCGCGACCGATGGCGCCCTCAAGACCTTCCAGACGCGCTGGCAGGACCAGGTGGCCTATGTGCGCGACGAGTTCACCCGGACCGCCAAGGCCCTGCGCACCGCCGCGAACGACTTCCACGCCGAGGACCTGCGGCAGGCGCAGTCCCTGGGAGGCGGGAAGCACCGATGAGCGGGCAGCTCGGCTACCGGGAGGTCAAGAACGCCAACCTGGGGCCGCTCGGCGAAGCCGTCGCGAAATGGAGGCTGGCACCGGGGAACTTCCAGCAAATACAGCTCAATCTCTACAACGAGGTCACCAGGGGGCTGGACTCCGAGCACTGGAGAGGCGAGGCGGCGCAGGCCGCCCTGGGGAAATTCCAGTGGATCCAAAAGCAGTTGGCGGCCGCGCTGGAGGAGGCCCTCCATGTCTACAACGTCATGCATGAGGGTCTCCAGCAGTTCACCTCGGCGAAGAAGGCACTGGAGGCCATCGAAACGGAACTCGAAGGCCATAAGTACCTGAGGCTGAACAAGGCAGATGGTTCCGTCTATCTCCACCTGACGGCCGAGGAGGAGCACAACCGTGCCGCGCTGACCAAGGCGTACCAGGACACCTTCCACGAGTACCGGACGCGCACCAGCAGGGCGATCGAGCAGGCCGCCCAGGCGGACACCGCGCTGGCCGAGGCCCTGACCACGGACGCCAACGGCGAGGACCGCGGCTTCAACGCGAAGGCGTACGACAGCCTGGACGAGGCCCGCAGAGGCACCGAGAAGGACCTCGAGCAGGCACTGGACCTCGCCTCCATCGGCAATGGCAAGATGACCTCGGACCAACTGGCGAAGCTCTCGGCCCTGATGGCCCGGCACAGTGAAGTCCCGGACTTCGCCGAGAAGTTCGCGACCGGACTGGGGCCGGAGAAGACCCTCCAGCTGTGGTTCAACGCCACCCACCCGAGGAACGCGAATCGCCCGGGCACGGCCATCGACGAAAAGGTGTGGTGGAAGTCCGCGGAGCGCCTCCAGAAGAGCCTTGGCACAACCCTGGCCACCGCGTCCCACTCGGACAGCCCCGCCATGAAGGCATGGCAGGACGAGATGATCCGCCGGGGCCCGGAACGACTGGACAGCGGGGGCACCACCCACCCCTATGGCTTCCAGATCATGAGCAACCTCATGCGTACGGGCACGTACGACAAGAGCTTCCTCAACTCCTACGGCGACAAGCTCATCGACTGGGACCGGAAGAACAACACCAAGAAGGGCCTGCCCTATTGGTCCAACACCGCCGACGCCGACATGCTCAATCTGATCGGCGGACGGAACGACCACGGTCACGACCCGGTGACCGGCTTTCTGGAGGGCCTGGGCCACAGCCCGGCGGCCGCCACCGAATTCTTCAAAAAGCCGGGCGGGGGTGCGGCGCTCAATGACCACCTCAGTTACCTGGCCGAGCACCGCAATTGGACCTTCGACGGGCTCCCCGGGGGCGCACCTCGGAACCTGCCGGGGCATCAGGCGCTGGGACACGCCCTGACGGCGGCGACCACGGGCTACGCCTGGGATGCCCCGGAACTCACCGGCGAGAACCCCGAACTCTTCGCCCATGGCGGCGACCGGCGCACGGCGGCGACCGCGCATGTGATGGAGCAGGTCGTCCGGCTGTACGGCGGCGATCACGGCCCCCGGCTCCTCCATGACCAGCCGGGCATGGCCGACAGCCTGGGCAGGATGGGCGGTGCGTATGTCGATGACCTCAACTGGAGCATGTCCGGACTCGGCGACAACACGAAGCTGAGGAACGGCGTGGCGTTCCCCGGGGTGCTCGGGGAACACGACCGGGCCGGCTTCGGAAGAGGAGGGTCCATCAACTTCCTGAGCGTGCTGGGACAGAACGAGGACTCCCACGCCCTGATGAACCAGGCCGAACACCTCTACACCATGGACCGGTTCGCCCAGAACCCCCTGGCCGGCGGGAAGCATCATGTTGAAAACGCCGTCCAGGCGATAGTCACCGAGGCCGAGGTCCGTGGCATCCTCGATCACTCCCGAGCCGCCCAGATCGAGGCGACCTACCGGCACGATGTGGCCTCCGCCCAAGAGGCGTACAGGGACTCCACGAGCTGGACCCGAGTGGGCATGAGCGGCGGCATGCCGGCAGTGGGCCAGGGCATCGTCCAGATCGTGGGCAAGTCGGGCCCCTGGGGGCTGCTGGTACCGGTGGCCATGGGCGGAACCACTGAATTCCTCAAGCAGTTTCACGACGACGTCCTGTTCTCCGGCCCGCACCTGCCGCCGCCGGTCGACTCGGGACAGTTCTTCCAAAGGGGAGAGGATGAGCTGGGCAATACTGCGGCGCAGCACGACCTACAGCGGTACGAAGGGGCTATCACTGAGCGGCTCAAGAACGCGTACTACGGAAGTGGCGCGACAACCGATACCTACCGTGGCCACAAACCGTACACACCCTGAGCGCCGCCGGGCGCTGACGGCCCTTGCGCTGGCCGCCCTGCTGGGCGTCGCCTCCTGCACCACGGAGGAGAAGAAGGAGGACGGCACACCCGCGGCGCGGCTCTGCGAATCCTCCCTCGACGCCGGTGCCGTACGGGCCTTGGAGGCACTGAGCCGGGACCAGCTCTTCCGCGGCGAGCAGGGCCCCTCGTTCCATACCGCGGTCGGCCGGCTGCGCCAGTACGCGGACGTCAGCGGATCGCGGTCCTCGGTCTGCCGCGTCCATGCGGCCCGGGACAAAGGCGACACCCCCCTGTTCGACATCGAGTTCGTGCGTCCCGCGGCGGAGGCAAAATGGCCGGAGAAACTGGAGCCGAAGCAATCCCTTTACCACGTGGGTCTGTTCGGCGACGCCGACGAGAACAACGCGTTCCTCGCCTTCCGCTGTGCCCGGGGGCTCGGCCGGAACGGCCCGTCCACGGTGGCCGGATCCCTGGATCTGTCTCCCAAGAAGGACGCCTACCGGTTGGAGGGCGCGGAACGCAGCCGGGCGCTGATGACCGTGCTCCACTCCGCGGCCCGGATGCTGGCCCGGCAACTGGGCTGTGGGGACGAGGCCCAGCTCCCGGTCACCCTCCCCGAGCCGTCCGATCCCGCCGAGTACCGGAAGCCGCAGTGAGCCCGGTGCTCACTGCCCGCCCGGACCCCGTGGTTCCGCCCGCCCCACGATCGTCCCCGCCCGGTCGATGCAGATCACATCCACCGTGACCGGCGCACCGCGCAGCACCGCCAGTGCCTCGCCCCGGGCCTTCGCCGCGACCAGATCGCCCAGCGGCACGGCCCGGGCCGCGCAGCGCTGCAGCGCGTCCAGGCCCGTGTTGGCGGCGGCGACCGCCGCCGCCAACTCCTCGTCGGCGCCGCCGCCGAGGGCGAGTTGGGCGAGGAAACCCTTGTCCACCTGGGAGCGCGACGAGTGCAGATCGAGGTGCCCGGCGGCGAGCTTGGAGAGCTTGGCGAAGCCACCCGCGATGGTGAGCCGGTCGACCGGGTGCCGGCGGAGATACTTCAGCACCGCACCCGCGAAGTCGCCCATGTCCAGCAGCGCGTCCTCGGGCAGCCCATGCACCGCGACCGCGACCTTCTCCGAGGTCGAGCCCGTACAGCCCGCCACATGCGTACGCCCCGCCGCACGCGCCACGTCAACTCCGCGCCGGATGCTGTCGATCCACGCGGAACAGGAGTAAGGGACCACTATCCCGGTGGTGCCCAGAATGGAGATCCCGCCCAGGATGCCCAGCCGGGGATTCCAGGTGGAACGGGCGATCTCCTCCCCATGATCGACCGAGATCTCGACCTCCACATCGCCCGTGCCGCCGTGCCGGGCGGCCACCTCGGCCACATGCTCGCGCATCATCTGCCGCGGCACCGGATTGACCGCGGGCTCCCCGACGGGCAGCGGCAGCCCCGGCCGGGTGACCGTGCCCACACCCGGCCCGGCCCGGAACACCACCCCCGAGCCCGGCGGCAGCACGCGTACGGTCGCCCGGATCAGCGCACCATGGGTGACGTCCGGATCGTCCCCGGCGTCCTTGACGATGCCCGCCATCGCCCTGCCGTCCCCCAACTCCTCGGCCGCGAGCGCAAAGGCGGGCGTCTGCCCCTTGGGCAGGGTGATCGCCACCGGGTCCGGGAACTCCCCGGTGAGCAGCGCGGTGTACGCGGCCGTGGTGGCGGCCGTCGCACAGGCCCCGGTGGTCCAGCCGGGCCGCAGCCCGGTGTGCGCGAGTTGCGCGCTGCGCCCACCCGGTGTTTTCGTCTCAGCCACGGAGATCACCGACGAATGCGAAAGGGCACAGCGTGACCGCCGAGCGCCACATCCTGATCCTGGGCGGCACCACCGAGGCCCGGCACCTCGCGGCCGAGCTGTCCGCCGACCCGGCGCTGCGCGTCACCAGCTCCCTCGCGGGCCGCGTCGCCGCGCCCCGGCTGCCCGCCGGGCGGGTACGCATCGGTGGGTTCGGGGGATCCGAAGGCCTGGCCCGCTGGCTGCGCGAACAGCAGGTGGACGCGCTCATCGACGCCACGCATCCTTTCGCCGAGAAGATCAGTTTCAACGCGGCAAGGGCTGCCGCCGAGGTCCATGTTCCCCTGCTGGCCCTGCGCCGCCCCGGCTGGGTCGCGGGCCCGGGCGACGACTGGCGCCCGGTGGACTCCCTGGCCGAGGCCGCACAGGCGCTGTCCGCGCTGGGCTCGCGGGTGTTCCTGACCACCGGCCGGATGGGCCTCGGCGCCTTCGCCCACCTCGACGGCCTCTGGTTCCTCGTGCGGTCGGTGGACGCCCCCGAGCCCCCGATGCCGCCCCGGCTGGCCGTGCTGCTGGACCGCGGCCCGTTCACGGTGACGGGCGAGCGCGAGCTGCTGCGCCGCCATGCGATCGACGTACTGGTGACCAAGGACAGCGGTGCGGCGGCCACCGCCGCGAAGCTGACCGCCGCCCGGGAGGCGGGGGTTCCGGTGGTGGTGGTACGGCGCCCGCCGGTGCCGGAGGGCGTGCCGGTGGCGGGGGACGTGGCGGGGGCGGCGGGGTGGGTGCGGGGGGTGCTGGGGTATGAAGGCGACTGGCTGTTCCGTCCCGGCGCCGGGGGATGAGCCGGTACGGTTCGGAGTGCGCCGGACGGACGGAGGACCCATGACGGCACAACACGCTGAAGACCCCCCCGAGCTCATCCCACGTCCTGAGATGACGTTCCCCGCGTTGCGAACCGCTCTCGCCCACGTCGCCCCCTCCCGCCTCGCGGAGTTCCAAGCGGATCGCGATTCGGCGTTTACCGCAGCCACCCAGCACGCCTCGTTCAACCCGATCCGTATCTTCCAGATCAAGTGGGCGACCGAGGTTGAAATCGAACGTCGCCCTGGCCTGGCTGCGCGATACCGGGCTTCCCTGGAAGCTGCCAACACCCTCGACCGTGACGACCCACAATGGCGTGAGGCCATGGACGAGTGCATGGCAGTCCGTGATGAGGCCCGGGCTGCGGTGACCGGTGGCTGACGGCTGGGCGTGGGAATACGACCCCAACCCCGAATATGTGATCGGCGGTCTGGACAACCTCGCCTTCATCGCGAAGGTTGAAGAACGGGCCGATGAACTGGTCCGTGCTGCCGCGGCTCTCTATCTCGACGGCGCGAAGTACACGGGTGCCTCACCGCGTATGCAGGAAGAGACCATTGACGTGTCGGGGATGTTTGTGTATCAGGTCATCCCACGCCACCAACGGGTCTACATCCGCCAAGTCACCTTCCTTTGACCATCCCCGCCGCCGTCAACGGCGCGCCCCGGTGCTGAAGATGAGGGCCACCGCCGCCAGTCCCACGACGATCAGCACCACTCCCGCTGTCGACAGCGTGCCCAGGGTGCCCAGTACCGCGACGCCGAGCGCCGCGCCCGCCTGGCGGACGCCGTTGACCGCGCCCTGGCTGGTGGCGGCGAGCTCGGGCGGTGCGGAGGCGGCCATCTCGGCGGCGGCGCTGGGGATGGAGAGGGTGGCCGTGGCGGCGAGCGCGAGCTCGGCCGCGATGATCAGGGCGAGCGGGGGGTGCTGGCCGGAGACGAAGACCAGCAGCACACCGGCCACCACCGATGCGGACATTCCGGTCAGCATCACCGGGCGGGCTCCGCGCCGGGCCACCAGCCGGCCGGTGAAGAAGGGCATCACACACACCGGGAAGGTGAGCGGCAGGGAGGCCAGCCCGGCGTTGAACGGGGAGAGGTGATAGGTGTGCTGCAGCCACAGGCCGAGCAGATACATCGCCCCGAAGAAGGCGAAGCAGGACACCGCCGCGGCCACCAGGGCGGCCCGTACCCGCGACAGGGCGAGCAGCGCCGGCGGCAGCACGGGCGCGGCGGCCCGGCGCTCCACCAAGGTCAGTGCCGCGAAGGCGAGCAGCGCGGCGGCGAGCGGGACCAGGGCGTATGCCGAGGCCCAGCCCTCGATGCCCGCCTCCACCAGGCCGAAGGTGAGCGCGCCGAGCGCGGCGGTGGACAGCAGCAGCCCGGAGCGGTCCAACGCGTGGGCGGCCCGGGTGGGCGGGGCCGGGAGACGGCGGCCGAGCAGCAGGGCCAACAGCGCGACGGGCGGGGCGACCAGGAACACCAGCCGCCAGCCGTCGAGTTCGACCAGCCCGCCGCCCAGCACGGGACCGGCCGCGGCGCCGAGCCCGCTCAGCGCGGTCCAGGCGCCGATGGCCCGGGTGCGGCGGGCAGGGTCCGGGTTGAGGGCGATCAGCAGAGCGAGCGAGGCGGGCACCATCCCGGCGCCGGCGGCCCCGAGCAGGGCACGTCCGACGATGAGCGTACCGACGTCGGGCGCGGCCGCGCAGAGCGCGGACAGCACGGCGAAGGCGGCCAGCGACCAGGTGTAGACCCGGCGGGCACCCCACCGGTCGGCGAACACGCCCCCGGCGAGCAGCAGCCCGGCGAAGACCACGGTATAGGCGTCGACCGCCCAGGGCAGCGCGGCGGCCGAGGGGTGCAGGGAGTGCTGGACGTCCGGCACGGCGACATTGAGGATGGTGGTGTCAAGGAGAACGAGCAGGTTCCCGGCCGCGATACCGGCGAAGGCGAGACGGGAACGTGCTGGTGAGGGCGGGGGCAGGTGCGTGGGGCGCACGACGCTGTCGGCGGTCATGGGAGGAGGGTCGCCCAGCGGCCCTCCGGCGGGCGACGCCGCAATTCCGATGCCCCCATCGGAATATCCGATGAGCCCCGCTGTGTTGTCGGCGGTATGGACACCCGCTACCTGCGCGCCTTTGTCGCTGTCGCCGACCACGGTGGCATATCCGCCGCCGCCCAGCAGCTGGGCTACGCCCAGTCAAGCGTAAGCGCCCAGCTCAAGCGCCTGGAAGCGGACTTGGGCACCACGGTTTTGCGGCGCGCGGGTACCGGCGCGACGCTCACCGAGGCCGGGCAACGGCTGCTGCCGCATGCGCGCGAGGCCCTGGAACTGGACGAGCGGATGCGCCGGGCCGCCCTCGGCGACCGGCCCCGGCTGCGCATCGGCGCCCAGGAGTCGCTGGCGCACGCCTGGATGCCGGATGTGCTGGCCGCCCTGGAGTACGGCGCGGGCGGCCCCGGCTCGAGCGCCGACCTCGAGCTCACGGTCGGAACCCGGGGCCAGATGGTCAGGGCCTTCGGCGCCGGGGAGGTGGACCTGGTGTTCCAGTACGACAACGGGATGCGGGCACTGGGCCCGCACGCGGTGGTGGGCCGCGACCGAACGGTGCTGGTGGCGGCACCCACCCATCCGCTGGCCCGGCAGGAGTCGGTGACGCCGGAGCAACTGCTCGCCTTTGAATTCCTGGTCGCCGAGCCCGGCTGCGTCTCGGAAATGCTGGTGGACCGCTTCGGACGGGACCTGCTCGCCGGGGCCCACCTCTCGGTGGTCACCGGCTCGCTGTCCGCCCTGCTGCGGCTGACCGGACACGGGCGCGGCGTCTCGCTGCTCCCGGAACTGGCGGTCGCAAAGGAGCTGGAGGACGGCGAACTGGTCGAGCTCCGGCTCCCCGAACCCCTCCGCCCGGTCAGCATCGTCGCCCAGTGGCACCCCCGCCTGGGCCTCGCCGAGCACCCCCTGCGGGCACTGCTGGACCTGGCCCGGCGCGCCGATCCGCTGCGGGCGGTGTCCTGAGCGCGCTGTCGGCGGTCAAGGGCGGAGTGATTCCTCACGGAGCGCGGTGAGGAAGTCCGTCCAGGAGGGGGTGGGGAAGAGGAGGGCGGTGCGGTGTGGGTGCTTGCTGTCACGGACGGGGACGAGGCCTGTGTTGGTGGCGGCAAAGTTTCGGGCGAACTCGACGCACTGCCCCTCGTTGCCCCCGCTGTAGCTGGACTTGATCCACTCTGCACGGCATATACCGGATGTGCTCATGGAGACCACTCCTCAATCACGTGGCGCATCGGGCTCGGCGAAGCCTCATGGACCAGCGCTGGTCAGAGGAGGGATTTCTTGCGGAGTGCGGTGAGGAAGTCCGTCCAGGAAGAGGCGGCGAAGAACAGAGTGCCGCAATGAGGCTTCTTGCTGTCGCGGACAGGGACCAGGCCAGTGGTGAGGTTCCAGGCGAGCTCGACGCACTCGCCTTCATTGCCGCCGCTGTAGCTGGACTTGATCCATTCTGTACCGGATATATCGGCATTGCTCATGACGCGTGTTCCTCCATTGCCTTGCCAATCAAGCTCAGGGACTCCTCTGGCGAGAGTGCGTCGGCGCGCAGCCGATCGTAGGTCACGTTCGCGCGAGCGACGGTGTCGGGAAAGTCGATCACTTGGCCCGAGATCGGGTTCTCCACGTAGAGGGCGTCCGGTTCTTCTTCACCGAACTTCAGCACAATGAAAGCCATGTGGGACGCCGGGGCTCCCGACCTGTACGGGAGTACCTGGAGGGTGACGTGCGGCGACTCGCCCGTCTTGAGCAAGTGTGCCATCTGTGCACGCATGACCTCTGGACCGCCGACCAGGCGGTGTAGGCATGACTCGTCGAGAACGATCCACAAAAGTGGTGGTGTTGAGCCCTCCAGCACCTGGCGTCGCCTGAGCCGTCGCGCAACCTTCTCGGCGGTTACTTCCAAGTCGTCCCGTGGATTGGCCTTGCGGAAGACCGCATGCGCGTACTCCTCGGTCTGCAGAATGCCCATGATGAGGTTTGAGCTGTAGTTCAGGATCGTCGTAGCCCGCTGCTCCATCCTCAGATAAGGCTCGAACCAGTTCGGATACCCGCGCTCCGCGGCCCGCTTGCGCAGCCGCGCGAATGTACCGGGTGTGCCGAAGACCCTGTCGCAGGCCGTGACGAACTGCGTGCTCGCCAACCGCTCTCCGGCCTCCACCTTCGCCACGTACTGCTGCTGGTAGTTCGCCTCCTCCGCCAGTTCCCGCTGGCTCATGCCCCGTTCCGTGCGCCACGCCCGTACCTCGGTCCCGAGGTAGGTCGCGCCGTCCGGTGGTTCGGCCGTTTCGTTTGAGTCGTCCCGCATGGTCCGTTCACCCCAGATGCTTTGGCGTGGCCGTAGACCTTCTCGACGCTACGTGCGGAGCGCGACGCCAGGGACACCAACGGTGAACATCGCTCGCATGAGTGACAAGGAAACTGGAGTTCTGACGCCATGGCCCATACCCTCCAACAGCCAGGCGAAGCCTTGACAGTTGCGGCCCAGGAGTCGTCGTACGCACCCGCCGTCGGCGAGCTCGTCTGGGACACCGCAGCGAAGCGCCTTGGCCAGGTCATGGACAACAAGTGGTCGCGCTATCAACTCCGCCCGCCCGGCGGCGGGATCGAGTGGAACGCGGCACCGTCGGACGTCCACCCCATCGGCCAAGCGCCACGTCGTCCCTCGTGCACCGAGTGCAAACGCATCAAGGACCAGCGCGCCAAGGCCGCACAGGCCGGTGACCGTGAGCTCGCCGAGTCATGGGCCATGGCCTTCGGCCGCCACCATCGGCACGCGCACTGAGGGTCCGCCGCCTCCGGACCGGCGTACCGCATCCGCTACGGGCACGGCCCGGCTGGGCGCCATACCACCACCGCACCCGAGGCCACGTAGGATCCGAAGATCAGAACCCGGCCCGTTTCTCAACGCCGAGCCGACTTCGTTCCTGGAGATGACATGAGCAGCAGCGCCCTTCTCGTGATGGACGTCCAACAGGCCATCGTGGACATCGCCGACGACGGCTCCGGATACCTGCCACGCGTGCGCAGGGCGATCGATGGGGCCCGGGCGGCGAACATCCCCGTGATCTATGTGGTCATTGCGCTACGTCCCGGCTTCCCGGAAGTCGGCACGCGCAACAGGGCTCTCGCCGCCATCGCACAGGCCGGCCTCTATGTCGAGGGCGCCCCAGGTACCGAGATCCACCCCGAGGTCGCGCCCCGGCCGGGCGACGTGGTGGTCACCAAGAGACGGGCGAGCGCGTTCTCGGGCAGCGATCTCGACGTGGTGTTGAGGGCGCGCGGCATCGACAGCCTCGTGCTCACCGGCATCGCCACCAGCGCTGTGGTGCTGTCCACCCTGTGCCAGGCGAACGACCTGGACTTCGGCCTCACCGTCCTCTCCGACGCCTGTCTGGACACCGACCCGGAGGTGCACCGGGTCCTCATCGAGCGGCTGTTCCCGCAGTGGGCGGAGGTCGTCACCGTCGACGAGTGGGTCAAGGCGATCGCACGGCGTTAGCCTTGGGCCCCATGATCGTATGGCTCAATGGCACCCATGGCGCAGGCAAGACGACGACCAGTCCACTCGTGCAGCAGCTGATCCCGGATTCGCGGGTGTTCGACGCCGAGAAGGTCGGCGAGACTCTCATGGACATCACACCGGGGCTGCCCGTGACGGACAACTTCCAGCACTGGCCGCCGTGGCGGCCGCTCGTGGTCGAGACCGCGCGCCGCGTACTCGACTACACCGGCGGCACTCTGGTGATACCCATGACTGTCCTGGTCGAGCAGTACTGGCGCGAGATCAGCACGGGCCTCGCCCACCACGCCATTCCGGTACGGCACTTCGTCCTGCACGCCGATCAGGACACCCTCCGCGGGCGCATCGCGGGGGACACTGTTCTTGGCCCCAACTCCCCGTTCCGTCTCAAATACCTCGAGCCCTACGCCGAGGCGGCCCGCACGTGGCTGCACGGCGAGGCAGAGGTCATCGACACCACGCATCTCACGCCCGCGCAGGCTGCCCGGCACATCGCAGACGCTGTCAAGAGTTGAGGTCTGCCCGCCACACGTGTCGAACAAACTTTTCCCCGCCGCCCGGCGCTTGTGGCAGGGCTGCACGGCCCGTTCCCCGGGCACACTCCCAAGGCCCGTGCGGCCGCACCGGAGTGGCCGCCGTTGTTCCAGGGTCGCGACGGACGACCGTGTCAACCGGAGGTCATCATCGGTATGTTACGAATCAGCAGGCGCCTCGGCGTAGCCGGGGCGGTACTGACGGCGGTGGCCGTCGTCGCCTCCCCGGCGGGAGCGGGTTCGGCGGTGGCGGGGACGGGGTGTTTCGACCGGGCGAGAGAGCCCTACACCTCGCAGGTCGACAGCCATCTGCACTTCCGCCCGTTCGGCGGGCAGGCGATTCCGTTCGAGGAACTCACGGGGTATCTGCACAAGAGCGGTGTCCGGCACGCGAGCATGTATGGCATCGGGCAGATGCTGCCGGTGGGCTCCAACTGCACGTACTACCTGGACTGTCCGGGCACTCCCGTGGTGCCGAGCATGAAGAACGACTTCGCCAACGCCGAGAATTATGTGGGGACGAAGCCCAAGGACCCCGAGCTCGCGGTCTCCATGACCTTTATGGACCTGAACCACCCGGAGACCATCCCGCCCGGAATCGCCCTCTACGACAAGGAGTTCCCGGGGGTGTTCCGGTGGGCGGGGGAGGTGAACCTCGTCAAGCAGGCGCTGTTCCCCAACCACCACACTCCTGCGACGAGCGAGAACATCAAGAACTGGGCGCCGTTTATGAAGGTGTTGCGGAACCGCGGGATTCCGATCACCATCCACTCGGATCTCGGGAGCGATGCGGAGCAGACGAAGTATCTCCACCTGATGGAGGAGACCCTTCGGCGGTATCCGCGGAACAAGATCGTGTGGGCGCACATGGGCCTCTCCAAGGAGCTCACCACCATGGATCCCGACCGGCACATCGGGATCATGAAGAGGCTCCTGGACGAGCACCCCAATCTCACGCTGGACCTCAGCTGGCGGGTGCTGGAGGACAGCTACTTCAGCAAGCCGGGGGTCAGGCAGAAGTACGCCGCGTTCCTCGACCGGTATCCGACCAGGGCCCTTCCCGGGACCGACTTCGTGGCCTCGCGAAACAAGGACTACCACGTCTATGAGCAAGAGCTCGAGGTCACCAGCCGGATCAACAAGGCATTGGACGACCGGGCCTTCCGTGACATCGCCCTCGGGGAGAACTACTACCGGCTGCTCGGTCTGAAGGAGAGCGCGCCGCAGGTGTGCCGGGCGGGGTGACGCCGGTGATGCAGCCGGAACTGCCGTCAGGCATCCGGGCCTTGCTCGGCAAGCCGGTCGTCCAGGGTCGTGCGCAGCTGGGTCAGGAGGGTCTCGAATTGCTGAAGCAGCTCGGGCGGATATTGGGCCAGGACGGCGTTGTGGCGTTCATTGACGGATGTGAAGAACTCGTCGGCGAGCTGCTTGACGTGCGCGCTGCTGCGCAGGGTGACGATCCGCCGGTCGGTGTGTTCCCGGGTACGGGAGATGTATCCGGCCCGTTCGAGGCGGTTCAGCAGCGCGGTCATCGCCCCTGAGGACAGGGAGATGCGTCTGCCGAGGAGGGCCGGGGACAGGGGGGTGCCCCCCTCCTCGGCGGAGGCGATCTCCAAGAGGGCGAAGGCGTCGGTGGAGTGCACGCCCAGCAGGACGGCGAAGCGGCGGCCCAGTTCGGTGAAGCTCGCGCCGTAGGTCCTCAGCTCCTCCGTCAGCCGTTCACGCTGCGCGGCGATGCCGCCGTCCCGCATCGGTTCCTCCATGGGCCCTCCTCGTACCAAGAACACGCTTTGACAACTTACCGCCCTCAAAGATAACTTCACGGTGGAGTTACTTCACCGTGGAGGTAGTGACGTAATGTGTGCGCGGTCTTCTTCCCCTCGCCCATGGCTTGGCCTGATCTTCATCGCCCTGGGGGTGGCCCTGATCGTGGTGGACTCCACGATCGTCAATGTGATCGTCCCTTCGGTCATTGAGGACCTGGGTGTCAACTCCGCCCAGGCGCAGTGGGTTCAGGAGTCCTACGCCATTGTCATCGCGGCGCTGCTCTTGCCGGCGGGGCGTTTCGCGGACATCCTCGGCGCCCGGCGGATCTTCATCGCGGGTACTGTGATCTTCGGCGTCACCAGCATGCTGGCCGGGCTCGCGCCCACCGGAGGCTTGCTGGTGCTGGCCCGATTCCTGCAGGGTGCGGGTGCGGCGCTGATCATGCCGACCTCACTGTCCCTGCTCAACGCGACCTTCACCGGCAAGGCGCGTGGCCAGGCGTTCGCCGTCTGGGGCTCCACCATCGGCGCCGCCTCGGCGCTCGGCCCGCTGCTGGGCGGCTGGCTCGCCGAACACGCCTCCTGGCGCTGGGCGTTCGGCATCAATGTTCCCCTTGCCGCGCTGATCTGTGTCGGGGTGGTGAGGTGCCTCGTACCCTCGCCCCGGACCAGCGGGCGCATCGACGTGGCCGGCGCAGTGCTGTCCGTCCTCGGTCTCGGCCTGCTCGCCTTTGGGCTCGTCGAGGGACGCACCCGAGGGTGGCTCACCACCGTCCGGCCGCTCGACATCCTCGGCTTCTCCTGGACCGGCGGGCCTTCCCCCGTGCTGGTCGCGCTGGTGCTGTCCGTCGTGGCACTGATCGCGTTCATCCGTCGACAGGTGGCCATCAGTCGAGGCGGTGATGACGAGCGGGCGCTGATGGACGTCCGTCTTTTTTCCATCGCCTCCTTCCGCAACGGCAACATCGTCACCTTGATCATCGGCCTTGGTGAGTTCGGCATCGTCGCCGTGCTCCCTTTGTGGCTCCAGTTCACCCTCGGCTACAGCGCCCTCCAGGCCGGACTCGCCCTGGTCCCCCTGGCCTTGGGCAGCCTTGTCGCCAGTGGGGCCGCCTTCGGGATGGCCGCCAGGATCACCTCTCTCGGCCAGGTCCGCATCGGTCTGGCCCTGGAGGCCGCGGGCCTGGCATTGCTGGGACTGATCGCCTCAATGGACAGCCCATGGTGGTCCATCGCGCTGGTTCTGTTCCTCTACGGCATCGGCGTGGGGTTCGCCACGGCGCAGGTCACCAGCGTGGTGCTCGCCGACGTTCCCGTCCGCAGCGCCGGGCAGGGGTCCGGCATCCAGAGCGCCTTCCGCCAACTGGGCTCCGCCCTGGGCATCGCCGTGCTCACCACGATGTTCTTCACCGCTCTGAGCACCCGGCTGCATGACCGTCTCGCCGCGACCGGCCTGCCCGCGGCGCAGTCCGCCAGGCTCACCCGTACCGTAACCGACAGCGCCGGAGCCGCGATCGAACCCCTGGCGGCCCACCCGCAGACCGCCTCGGTGGCCGGTGCGGCACATTCGGCGATGACCGAGGGCATCGCCCTCGGCAGTTACGCCGCTGCGGGCTTCGTCCTCCTCGGGCTCATCGCCACTGCCCTCGTCCCCGCACCGGACCGCGGCGGGGTCAGCCACGGCGCGCCGGCGGCCGGGGCCGGCTTCTGATCTCGTAAGTCCGGCCGTAGGTCTGTCACTTCAGTGGCGGCTTGAGATCAAGAACGTCCGCCCGCACCCGCGCCCCTGCCTCGGTGCATGGCGCCACGCCGGACACCGCCTACCAGACCCGTTACCGGTGCGGGCCGGACCGCTGACCTGACATAGAAGCCTTCATGTCGCCCCAACTGCCCCATCAGCCCCATAAGTTGACGGCGCCACGCCGCGCCACACTGCGGGCGGGGCTGCGACAGACAGGCGAAGAGAAAGCAGTCGGGCCATGCCTCAAGGCGTTCCACAGCACATCCCCTTCCCCAGCCGAATAAGCCGGGATGCCGAGCGTGCCCGCCGCTGCCATCTCGCATGGCCTCGTTCTTTAGGTCTGCTCCCCACCGAGGAATCCGAAGTCCGCCATCTCCAGGGCGACTACGCCGGTCTGGCCGCACGGTTCCACCCCTCGGCAACGGGCGCCGACCTCGACCTGGGAGTCGACCAGCAATCCTGGTACTTCATCTTCGACGACCAATTCGATGGCCCCATAGGACAGGACCCGGCACTTGCCGAACAGCTCACCGACTCGGTCGCCGCGGTACTGGATTCGCCTCAGTGCATTCCGCCGCGGAATGCGGCTCCCGTCGTTGCCGCCTTCGCCGATCTCTGGGCCCGCTGCTGCGAAGGCATGTCGGAGAGCTGGCGCGACCGTGCGGCCCGCCATTGGCGTGACTACCTGACCGGCAATGTCGCTGAAGCCACCCATCGGATGGAGGGCGGCACTCTTCGCCTGAACGATCAACTGGCCCTGCGCAACCACACCATAGGAGCCCGGGGTGTCCTCGATATCGCGGAACGACTGGGCCACTTCGAGGTACCCGACTCGGCCTACCACACCCCCCTGATGGCCGAGATGCGACGCATTGTCGCAGAGGTGGTCATCTTCGAGAACGACATCGTCTCGGTGGAGAAGGAAGAGGCATGCGGAGACCACAACCTCGTCCATCTCGTCGAGCGCGAGAACCGGTGCTCCCGCACTCGGAGCATCGAAATCATCTGCGAGCTGCTCAGCCGGCGAACGGAACGATTCCTCGCCCTGGAGAGCGAACTGCCACAGCTGTACGACAGCCTTCGCCTTGACGACAACCAGCGGTCCGCCATCGAGCGATACCGCACGGACGCCTTGCGCTCCGTGATGCGCGGAGTCTATGACTGGGACCAGGTGTCGGGCCGCTACGCCGAGACGGTGGACAACATCTTCGCACGCGCGTAAGAGCGTAGGAGCGTCTGCCGGAGTCGAAGTCCTGGGATTCCTCCGCGGGCACGGCGGGTGCCGATGCCCGCGGCCGGTCAACCCTCCGGATACCGCCTCGGCGTCCAGACGATCTCCTCGCTGCCACCCTCCCCGCGCCGTACGACCTGCGTCTGTGTCGACCCCACGATCAGGATGGTGCGCATGTCCACCTGCTCCGGGTCGAGTTCGCCGAGCCGGACGATCCGTACGCTCTCCTGCGGCCCGCCCACATCGCGGCCCAGCACCACCGGAGTATCCGGCGAACGATGCTCCAGCAGCAGGTCGCGGGCCTTGCCCAGCTGCCAACTACGGCTGTGGGAGCCGGGGTTGTAGAGGGCGAGCACCAAGTCGGCCCCGGCGGCGGCGCGCAGGCGGGAGGCGATGACCTCCCAGGGCTTGAGCCGGTCGGAGAGGGAGACGACCGCATAGTCGTGGCCCAGCGGGGCTCCCGCGCGGGAGGCCGCCGCGTGGGCGGCCGTCATGCCGGGGACGACGCGCACCGGAACCTCGTGGTAGGGGGCCTGGGAAGCGACCTCCAACACGGCCGTCGCCATGGCGAATACGCCCGGATCGCCGGAGGAGACCACGGCCACCCGGCGGCCCTGCCGGGCGAGGTCGAGGGCGAACTCGGCGCGCTCCGACTCCACCTTGTTGTCGGAGGGGTGGCGGCGCTGGCCGGGGCGGGCGGGCACCCGGTCCACATAGGTGCGGTAGCCGACGACGTCCTGTGCGGCGGCGAGTTCGCCGCGTGCCTCCGGAGTCAGCCACAGCGGGCCCGCCGGACCGAGGCCGACGACCACCACCTCGCCCCGGTCCACCACCGGATCCGAGCCGACGCGGCTCGGCAGCACCGCCACCGAGAAGTACGGCACCGACTCCGGGTCCATCTCCGCCAGCCGCCCGGTGCGCTCGCCGCTCATCGTGGCGCGCTCGACATAACGGGCCTCTGCCAGCCGGCCCGAGCGCTCCAACGCGCCCCGCACGGCGGGGAAGGTGCGGCCGAGCTTCATCACCACCGCGGAGTCGGTGGACGCCAGCCGCGCCGCCAGCTCCTCCTCGGGCAGCGTGCCCGGCAGGATTGTCAGCACCTCCTCGCCCTCGACGAGCGGTTCACCCAGCCGGGCCGCGGCCGCGCTGACGGAGGTGACACCGGGGATCACCTCCGTCGGGTAGCGGTGGGCCAGCCGCTTGTGCATATGCATATACGAGCTGTAGAAGAGCGGATCGCCTTCCGCGAGCACCGCGACCGTGCGCCCCGCGTCCAGATGCGCGGCCAGCCGGGCCGCGGCCTGCTCGTAGAACTCCTCCAGCGCGCCCCGGTAGCCGCCGGGGTGGTCGGTGGTCTCCGTGGTGACGGGGTAGACCAGCGGCTCCTCGAGGTGGCCTGCGCGGAGGTGCCGTTCGGCGATGGAACGGGCAATGCTCCGCCCATGCCGGGCGCTGTGGTATGCGACGACATCGGCCGAGGCGATGACCTCGACCGCCCGTATGGTCATCAGGGACGGGTCGCCCGGGCCGAGCCCGACCCCGTACAGCCGTCCAAGCCGGTGCTCGCTCACTCGTCCTCGCTCGCTATCGCGTTGATCGCGGCCGCGGCCATGGCGCTGCCGCCGCGCCGGCCCCGTACCACCAGGTACTCCAGCCCCAAGGGGCTGTCCGCCAGGGCTTCCTTGGACTCGGCGGCGCCGATGAACCCGACCGGGATGCCCAGCACCGCGGCCGGGCGCGGCGCGCCCTCCGCGACCATCTCCAGCAGCCGGAAGAGCGCGGTGGGGGCGTTGCCGACGGCCACCACCGCGCCATCGAGCCGGTCGCGCCACAGCTCCAGTGCGGCGGCGCTGCGGGTGGTGCCCAGGCGCCGGGCCAGTTCGGGCACGGAGGGGTCGGCGAGGGTGCACAGCACCTCGTTGTCGGCGGGCAGCCGCTTGCGGGTGACACCGCTGGCGACCATGCCGGCGTCGCAGAGGATGGGCGCGCCCGCGCACAGGGCCTCCCGGGCGCGGGCCACCACCTGCGGGGAGTAGGCGAGGTCCGGTACCAGGTCGGTCATCCCACAGGCGTGGATCATGCGCACCGCCACCCGGCTGACGTCCGGCGGCAGTTGGCCGAGGTCGGCCTCGGCGCGGATGGTGGCGAAGGACTGGCGGTAGATGGATGCGCCGTCCTTGTCGTAGTCGAACACTGTGTGCCTCGTCGTGCAGTCGTTGTTCATGGTGTCGTGGTCCGTGCCGTGGCCACCGCGTCGGCCAGGTCTGTCGCTGTCACGGTGCGCGCGGCCCGCCCCGGTGCGCCGACCCGGTAACCCTCGCCGGTCGCCAGCACATCGACCCAGTCGCCGCCCGGGTGGCCGCAGCGCCGTTCGCACCCGGACCAGTACACCGGCAGCGTGCCCGCCCCACCGGTGCGCATGACGGTGAGGCAGGCGGCCGCGTCGGCCCGTACGTCCGCCCGGGACTTGGCGCAGCCGGGCCGTCCGGCGCAGGCGCCCGCACCGTGCCACGGGGAGGCGGGGGAGGTGATGAGTCCGGCGGCCGCGAGGTCCGCCAGCCGGTCCGGCGCGGTGCCGGGGAGGACGATGCCGCGCCAGGGGGTCACCCTGAGCTCGCCGAGCGCGGCGGCACCGGCCACGGTCCGCCACTGCGCGGTGGTCAGGCGGCCGAGCGGCGCGGCCACGGACACGGCGTGGGCGACGACGCCCGGTGCGGGCGGGGGGCAGGACGGTATGCCGACGCGGGGGAGCGGGGCGGACGGGATGCCCGCCGCCGCGAGTCGGGCCGCCAACCGGTCGGTGCGCGGCCGCTGTTCCGCGGGCAGCTCCCGCACCCGCCAGGCCGTGCTGCCGTGCTCGCGCAGTGCCGCGAGGAACTCGCGCGCGGCCAGGGCGGCGGCGCGGGGTGCGTCCCCGGCGGCGATCCGCAGGGCGGGGGCCGCCGTGGCGAAGCGCAGGACGGCCGCGCCGTCAGGGCTTGCGATCAATGTCACATCGGGGGCGAGTGCCGCGATGTCGCCCCGCCCGTCGTCCAGGCCGAAGAGGAAACGGCCGGACAGGTCGGATAGTTCGCTCTTGTCGGTACAGAGGAGTGTATCCAGGGCGCGTGCCCAGTCCTGTACATCCACCATGGCCGGTCCGTCCAGGCCGCACAACGGGGAAGCCAGGACGTTCCGGACGCGGTCATGCCGGTCCGAGGGCAGCAGCCCGGCGGCACGCAGCCGCGCGCCGAGCTCCGTGCCGCAGCCGTCCCGGAGGCCGCGCAGCTGGACGTTGCCGCGCGAGGTGAGGTCGAGATGCCCGTCGCCCAACTCGTCGCCGGCGTCCGCCAGTACCGTTGCCTGACGGGCCGTCAGCAATCCGCCGGGCAGCCGGACACGGGCCAGCGCCCCGTCGTCCGCGGCATGCAGCCGCAGCGCGCCGGGGCACGCGTCGCCGCGCTCGCGCACGACGGGTTTCCCCCGGTCCGAGGGGGGCAGGGGGGTGACGGACATGGCGGCGAGCATACCTATCCCCTCGCGAGAGGCCTTTCCCCGCAATCCGTACCCGCGCCGGAGATCGCTACTATGACGCTCACCGCCCAAGACGGCGCCAGGGGAGGAAGCCGGTGAGATTCCGGCACGGTCCCGCCACTGTGAGCCCGGCAGCGATGCCGGGCGAGTCAGGAACTCCCGCCGTCTTCCCACCGCCCGGGGCGCGGACCCCGAGGAAGGCCTGCCGCAGCATGCGCATGTTCCGGTCCCGCGCACGGACGACCCTCGAAGCACTCGCACTCGGGAGCGCCGCGTGATCCTTCTCCTGTCGACCTCCGACACCGACCTGCTCAGCGCCCGCGCAGCCGGGGGCCCGGTGCCCTACCGGCTCGCCAACCCCGCCCGGCTCCCGCTCGACAGCCTGCCCGCCCTCCTCGAGGGCGCCCAACTCGTCGTGGTACGGCTGCTCGGCGGCGTCCGCGCCTGGCAGGAAGGGCTCGACCTGCTGCTCGCCGGGGACCTCCCGGTCGTCGTCCTCACCGGCGAACAGGCCCCCGACGCCCAGCTGATGGAGCACTCCACCGTTCCCATCGGCATCGCCGCCGAGGCCCACGCCTACCTCGCCCACGGCGGCCCCGCCAACCTCGAGCAGCTCGCCCGCTTCCTCTCCGACACCGCGCTGCTCACCGGTCATGGCTTCGAACCCCCCGCCGCCGCCCCGGCGTGGGGCGCGCTGCAGCGCGCCCCCAAGCCGGGGGCGAGCGGCCCGGCGGTGGCCGTGCTCTACTACCGCGCCCACCACATGAGCGGCAACACCGCCTTCGTGGACACCCTCTGCGGAGCGATCGAGGACGCCGGAGGCCGGGCGCTGCCGCTGTATGTCGCCTCGCTCCGGGCCCCCGAGCCCGAGCTGATCGAGACCCTGCGCGCCGCCGACGCCGTCGTCACCACCGTGCTCGCCGCCGGCGGCACCCGGCCCGCCGAGGCCTCCGCCGGAGGCGACGACGAATCCTGGGACGCGGGCGCGCTCGCCGCCCTGGACGTCCCCATCCTGCAGGCCCTGTGCCTGACCGGACCGCGCAGCACATGGGAGGAGAACGACGAGGGGCTCTCCCCGCTCGACGCCGCGACCCAGGTCGCCGTGCCCGAGTTCGACGGGCGCCTCATCACGGTGCCGTTCTCCTTCAAGGAGGTCGACGAGGACGGCCTGCCCGCCTATGTCGCCGACGCCGAACGCGCCGCCCGCGTCGCCGGGATCGCCGTCCGGCATGCGCGGCTGCGCCACATCCCGGCCGCGGAGAAGCGGCTCGCGCTCGTCCTCTCCGCCTACCCCACCAAGCACTCCCGCATCGGCAACGCCGTCGGCCTGGACACCCCGGCCAGCGCCGTCGCCCTGCTGCGCCGGCTGCGCGCGGAGGGCTATGACTTCGGCACCGAGGAGGTGCCCGGCCTGGAGTCCGGCGACGGCGACGAGCTGATCTACGCGCTCATCGAGGCCGGCGGCCACGACCAGGACTGGCTCACCGAGGAGCAGCTCGCCCGCAACCCGGTCCGCATCCCGGCCGCCGACTACCGGCGCTGGTACGCCGAGCTGCCCGCCGGGCTGCGCGAGTCCGTCGAGGAGCACTGGGGCCCCGCGCCCGGCGAGATGTTCCTCGACCGCAGCCGCAACCCCGAAGGGGACATCGTGCTGGCCGCGCTGCGCCGCGGCAACCTGCTGATCCTCATCCAGCCGCCGCGCGGCTTCGGCGAGAACCCCATCGCCATCTACCACGACCCCGATCTGCCGCCCTCGCACCACTACTTGGCCGCCTACCGCTGGATCGCGGCCGCCCGCCAGGACGGCGGCTTCGGCGCCGACGCCATGGTCCACCTCGGCAAGCACGGCAACCTGGAGTGGCTGCCCGGCAAGAACGCCGGCCTGTCCGCCGCCTGCGGCCCCGACGCCGCCCTGGGCGACCTCCCGTTGGTCTACCCCTTCCTGGTCAACGACCCCGGCGAGGGCACCCAGGCCAAGCGCCGCACCCACGCCACGCTGGTCGACCACCTGGTGCCGCCGATGGCCCGCGCCGAGTCGTACGGCGACATCACGCGGCTGGAGCAGCTCCTCGACGAGTACGCGCAGATCTCCGCCATGGACCCGGCGAAGCTCCCGGCGATCCGCGCCCAGATCTGGACCCTGATCCAGGCCGCCAAGCTCGACCACGACCTCGGCCTCGAGGACCGCCCGGAGGACGACGGCTTCGACGACTTCCTGCTGCACGTCGACGGCTGGCTGTGCGAGGTCAAGGACGCCCAGATCCGCGACGGCCTGCATGTCCTGGGCGGCGCGCCCACCGGCCCCGAGCGCGTCAACCTCGTCCTGTCCATCCTGCGCGCCCGGCAGATCTGGGGCGGCACGGCCGCCCTGCCCGGCCTGCGCGAGGCCCTGGGCCTGGACGAGTCCGCCGCCACCCGCACCACCGCCGACGAGGCCGAGGCGCGGGCCCGCGCGCTCGTCGAGGCGATGGAGGAGGCGGGCTGGGAGCCGTCCGCGGTCGCCCGGGTGGCCGAGGGGCAGTCGCAACAGGTCGCCGACATCCTGGACTTCGCCGCCCGCGAGGTGGTACCCCGGCTGGCCGCCACCACCGACGAGCTCGACCACGCCGTGCACGCCCTGGCCGGCGGCTTCGTCCCGGCGGGCCCCTCCGGCTCCCCGCTGCGCGGTCTGGTCAACGTGCTGCCGACCGGCCGCAACTT
This sequence comes from Streptomyces xingningensis, assembly GCF_054957865.1. Lineage (NCBI taxonomy): Bacteria > Bacillati > Actinomycetota > Actinomycetes > Kitasatosporales > Streptomycetaceae > Streptomyces > Streptomyces xingningensis. The sequence continues at coordinate 21,825 of NZ_JBDJPF010000011.1, read as the reverse complement.
CTACTCCGTCGACCCGAAGGCCGTCCCCAGCCGTCTCGCCTGGGAGACCGGCCAGGCCCTCGCCGACTCCCTGCTGGAGCGCTACCGCACCGACGAGGGCAGCTGGCCCGAGTCGGTGGGCCTGTCCCTGTGGGGCACCAGCGCCATGCGCACCGCCGGCGACGACATCGCCGAGGCCCTCGCCCTGCTGGGCATCCGCCCGGTGTGGGACGACGCCTCACGCCGGGTCACCGGCCTGGAGCCCATCCCGCTCGCCGAACTGGGCCGCCCGCGCATCGATGTCACCCTGCGCATCAGCGGGTTCTTCCGCGATGCCTTCCCGCATGTGATCGGCCTGCTGGACGACGCGGTGCGGCTGGCCGCCGCCCTGGACGAGGGCGCCGCGGACAACTTCGTCCGGGCCCACGCCCGGGCCGACCTCGCCGCCCACGGCGATGAACGCCGCGCCACCACCAGGATCTTCGGCTCCCGCCCGGGCACCTATGGCGCCGGCCTGCTGCAGCTCATCGACAGCCGGGACTGGCGCACCGACGCCGACCTCGCCGAGGTCTATACGGTCTGGGGCGGCTACGCCTACGGCCGCGGGCTGGAGGGCCGCCCGGCCCGTGCGGAGATGGAGACGGCGTACCGGCGCATCGCAGTCGCCGCCAAGAACACCGACACCCGCGAACACGACATCGCCGACTCGGACGACTACTTCCAGTACCACGGCGGCATGGTGGCGACCGTACGCGCGCTCAAGGGCACCGCCCCGGCCGCCTACATCGGCGACTCGACCCGCCCCGAGACGGTTCGCACCCGCACCCTGGTCGAGGAGACCTCCCGGGTCTTCCGGGCCCGGGTGGTCAACCCCCGCTGGATCGAGGCCATGCGGCGGCACGGCTACAAGGGCGCCTTCGAACTCGCCGCCACCGTGGACTACTTGTTCGGCTATGACGCCACCACCGGCGTGGTGCCCGACTGGATGTACGACAAGCTCACCCAGACCTATGTCCTCGACCCCGAGAACCGCGCGTTCCTCCAGGACGCCAACCCCTGGGCGCTGCACGGCATCGCCGAGCGGCTGCTGGAGGCCGAGAGCCGCGGCATGTGGGCCAAGCCGGACGCGCAGACGCTGGCGGAGCTGCGGCAGGTGTTCTTGGAAACAGAGGGAGACCTGGAGACGGAGGGGGAGCGGGAGGCCGAGGAGGGCTGAGCCCGCGGTGCCGCGGTGGCCGACAGTGGTGGGGCCGGTGGTCCCGCTGTCGGTGGCAGCCCGTATGGTGGGAAGAAAGTAAAATCGACGGGGAACAGTGGAACGCGGTTTTGAACAGTGGAACGGGGTCTTGCGTAATGGCACGGATGCACAGCGTTGTGGTGGCGGCCGCCTGCGTGGCAGCGGTGGTCGGTCTCTCGGCGTGCAGCAAGAGCGACGACAAGAAGTCCGACAGCAAGGACGACGCCGCCTCCGCGAGCAGCAGCCCCCAGCAGGAGAAGCCGCGCAATGAGCTGGCGAACCTCTCGGCCAAGGAGATATCCGACAAGGCCAAGCACGAACTGCTGTCGGCCACGTCCGTGCGCATGAAGATGGACCAGCCCACCGGGCCGCAGGCCATGAAGCTCGACCTGGCGCTGGACAGCAAGGGCGACTGCGCGGGCACGATCTCCGCCACCGAGGGCAGCGCGGAGATCATCAAGCTGGGCGACAAGGTCTGGATGAAGCCGGACGAGAAGTTCATGAAGGCGCAGGGCAACCCGGCCGCGGCTGAGCTGTTCAAGGGGCGCTACATCCACGGCAGCACCAAGGACGAGATGCTCAAGGGCATGGCCGAGATGTGCAATCTCAAGGGGTTCCAGCAGCAGATCGGCAAGGACTCGGGTGACGACGACAAGGGTCTCACCAAGGGCGAAACGGCCACGGTCAATGGCCAGCAGGTCGTCACGCTGATCGAGAAGGGCGGGGAGCAGACCCTCACGATCGCCGCCACCGGCAAGCCCTACCCGGTCACCCTCACCAAGAAGGGCAAGGAGGCCGGCACGATGACCTTCTCCGACTGGGGCAAGCCGGTGCCGAGCAAGACGCCCGCCCCCTCCGAGGTCATCGACGTCGACAAGCTGAAGAAGAGCATGGGCAGCTGAACCCGCAGGGCATCGGGGCACTCCCCGATGCCCTCCCGGCCGGGTCAACTCCCGTTTTGAACCGGCCGCCTGATGGTCACTAAGATCGCTCCAATGATCATCACAAGACGGCTCGCGGCGGGCACCTTCGCCCTGCTCGCCGCGCTGGCCGGGGGCGTCGCACCGGCAAGCGCCGCCGACGGACCCGCGAAGGACTCCCCGAAGGTCGAGCTGGTGCTGGACGTCAGCGGCTCGATGCGCACCCGGGACGTGGACGGCCAGTCCCGCATGGCGGCCGCCCAGCAGGCGTTCAACGAGGTCATCGACGCGGTGCCGGACGGAGTGCGGCTCGGCATCCGCACCCTCGGCGCCAACTACCCCGGCGATGACAAGACCGTCGGCTGCAAGGACACCAAGCAGCTCTACCCCGTCGGCCGAGTCGACCGCACCGAGGCCAAGGCCGCCGTCGCCACCCTGCGCCCCACCGGATGGACACCCATCGGAAACGCCCTGCGCGGCGCGGACCAGGACCTGGGCAGAGACGGCGGCACCCGCCGGGTGGTGCTCATCACCGACGGCGAGGACTCCTGCGGACAGCCCGACCCCTGCGACGTGGCACGTGAACTGGCCGCCAACGGCACCCACTTGACGGTCGACACGCTCGGCCTGGCCCACGACGACAAGACCCGCGAGCAGCTCACCTGCATCGCCGAGGCCACCGGCGGCACCTATACCACCGTGCGGCACACCAATGAACTCTCCGGCCGCATCAAGCAGTTGGTGCGCCGCGCCGACACACCGGTGGAGACCCCCAAGCCCGCCCAGGGCGGCAACGCCTGCCCGACCGCGCCCGAGCTCGGCGCCGGGCTGTTCACCGACCGCGAGAAGTTCGGCGAGCACCGCTGGTACCGGGTCAAGGTCAAGCCGGGCCAGGAGCTGCGCGCCGCGGCGAGCGTCGCTGCCGACCGCCAAGTGGACCGCGACTACGGGGTGTTGGTGCGCGCCGTGGGCGAGAGCGGCCAGGAGCTGGTGCGCGGCTCGGACGCGGGCAGCGGCCGCACCGATGTGCTGGCATCGGGGCTGAGATACCCCGTGGGGAAGGGCAAGAAGGGCGGCGGCCGGGAAGCGTCGGTCGTCTGCCTCGAGGTCTCCCACTCCTTCTCCGCGCCCGCGGGCGTCAAGCGTGACCCCGGCCTGCCCGTGGAGCTGGCCGTCGACCTGGTGAAGTCCCCCGACAAGCCCTCCGACCTGGCCGCCTTCGGCCTGGGCCGGGGCTGGATCCTGCTGGCCGTACTGGGCGGCACCGGGCTGATCGCCGGACTGCTCGGGGGCTGGCTGGCCCGCTGGCGCGTCGCGGTGTGGAGGGAGAACTGATGCGTATCAGACGGGTGTTGACCGGTGTGCTGCTCACGGCCGCGGCGCTGATCGCCGCCTCCGTCCCCGCCGGGGCCCAGGGCGAGGACGGCACGCCGACCGAGGCGGGTACCACCTTCCGTACCGCGACCGCGATCAAGCAGGGCCGGCCGGCGACCGCCGCTGCCTCCGCCGGTGACTACCTCTACTGGCAGTTCCCGGCCGGGGCCGGACAACGGGCCACCGCGAAGGCCACCGTGACCCTGCCGGAGGCCGCCGCGCGGCACGGCGCGGCCACCTGGCAGCTGGATGTCTTCGACGGGCTGCGCCGCCGGCAGGCGTGCGCCTCCGGCGAGCCGACGAGGAAGGCGTCCCCACAGGACTCCTCGGTGACCCTGACCTGCACCCTGCGGACGGTCCGGCCCTGGTCCGAGCGCTGGGCCAACGACCCGCTGCCCGGCGCGTACTACCTCCGCCTCACCATCACCGACGGCCCCGACCAGGACCTGGGCCTGCCGGTGCGGGCACAGGTCGAGGCGAGTGCCGAGGACGCCGGCGGGGCGCGGGCCGAGGGCGGCGGGCTGGGTGCACCCCTGCACGCCGGGGCCGTCGCCGAGCCCAAGGGCGGCTGGAACGGCGGCTGGTGGTCGGACCGCTGGCTGTGGACCGTGGGCGGCGCGCTGCTGGGCGCGCTCGCGGCCATCGGCGGCTACACCCTGACCCGGCACCCGCACCGCCCCCGGCGGTAGCGCGTCGGCGGAGGCCCCTCGAATTCACCGACAAGGGGCCTCCGCCGTTCGCTCAGTAGCCCGCGGGTTTGTCGCCGTGGACGGCGCTCAGATACAGCGTCAGCAGGTCCTCGCCGAAGTACGAGCTGTAGGAGATGTCCGGGGTGTCACCCCCCGTGTGATAGCCCCCGATGACGCCGATGAGCGCATACCCGTCCAGATCGCGGACCAGGAACGGGCCACCGGAGGTGCCGCCGATGTAACCGGCACAGGCGATCTCCAGGAAGTCGCCGGGCGCCTTGGGGTCGGTGCTGGTGTAGCGGTGGGTGGAGGAGGAGCAGTCCAGCGGCTTGGGATACTTGGCGTCGCTGCTGCCCGGGTAGCCGATCAGCCGTACGCTGCGGTGCCGGTACCCCGGGTCGAAGGCCAGGTCGAAACCGCCGACGGCGCGCTCCACCAGGGTCCCGTCGGCCCGCGGGCCGAGCCGGACGACCGTGTAGTCCCAGCGGGCGCCGCCGTCCGTACCCAGGTCGTAGTAGCGCTGGTCGATATAGATGAGATCGACCGGGAAGATGCCGTGCGGCTTGCGGCCGTCGTGGTATTGGGGCACGAAGGACAACTGCTTCTTGGGGTCCGGCCGGCGCAGACAGTGGGCCGCGCTGACCACCAGATCGCGGTACGGGCTGTTGACCACGGTGCCGCCGCAGAACCGGCCCTGATTCTGCCCGTCGGTCCAGAAGAAGGTGCCCACCTGGGGCAGTCCGTCGAACGGATGGCTGGGAGGCGCCTGTTCGGCCTTCGCGGGGCCCGCCGACCGTTGCTCGTCCTCGGCCGGAAGGGCGGCCGCCATGCGCTCGGGTGTCCAGTAGGCGTCGGCCGCCAGGGCCGCCGCGGGCGACCCGCCCGTGGCATGGGCCGCGGGTCCGGACAGGTTCATGGCCATCAGGCCCAGTATCAGGACGATCAGGCCGCGTGCGGCCGAGGGTCTGCTCATGAGCGAGTTCCTCCCTGAAGCGCCGGGGCGTACGGGGTGAGCGTGTCATCGTCCTACGGGCGCGAGGCGCGTGGCGAGAGCCGGACGCGACAGGATTCACCAGTACGCCGGAACACCGGCACGCCCCCGCACCGGACGGGGCATCAACTCGCGGTTAAGCCCGTCACCTGCTCGTAACCCAAGATGGACTAGTACCGGGCGACCGCCCGTGACAGGATGCCCATCGCGGTCGTATCCGGCTTAACCGGCCGTGAGGCAGCGGCGGAACATCACACAAGGCGGGGGCGCAGATGGCGATCGGGAGGGACAAGCCGACCGGGGACCCGGGCAGCCCGCTCGCACAGCGGCTCAACTACCTGTTCGCCAACATGCATCCGCGCGGCGCCCCGTACACCAACGCCCATGTCGCGGAGGAGATCAGCCGGGGCACCGAGGAGTACGGCGGCGTCACGCTCACCGAGCAGTACCTGTCGATGCTGCGCAACGGCAGGCGCGCCAACCCCAGCCCTGATGTGCTGCGCGCGCTGGCCAAGTTCTTCGCCGTGCCCGTCGGCTATCTCCTGGGTGATTTGTCGGCCTCGCAGGCCGCGCGCGTGGAGGAGGAGGTCACCTTCCTCGTCGCCATGCGCGACCAGCGGGTACGGGCGATCGCCCTGCGCTCGGTCGGCCTGCCGCCCGAGGTCCAGGACAGCCTCGGCACGATCATTTCTCAGTTCCGGCAGCAGATGAACCTCCCGTCCGACCCACCCGGCCCCCACGGTGAGGAACGCCCGTGACCGCCGTGGCGGACGACCGGCTCTTCACTTACTGGCGGCGTACCGAGGCCGAGGACGGAGCGGGCATGCGGGTGGGGCGAATACGCCGTCGGTGCAAGCAGCTCATCGCCGGACTCGCACTGCCGGAGACCACCGATCTGCCGGGCCTGTGCATTGTGGTGGCCGGGCGGGTGGGCCGCCCCATCCACCTGGTGCCGATGAGCCTGGACGGCGTGGTCTCCGGCATGACGGCCACCACCGACGACGCCTACTGGATCGTCCATGAGCTCAAGACCTCGCCCTGGCACCAGGTCCACATCGTGCTGCACGAGCTCGGGCACCTGCTGCTCGGCCACGACCAGGACCCGGCCGTCACGGAGAACGCGCTCAAGGTATGGACCCCCTCGGTCGACGTGGCCACGGCCATGCGCCGGCTGGGCCTGACCATGGGCCTGGCCCGGCACCACTGCTACGACGACCTCACCGAGCGCGAGACCGAGATCCTCGGCACCCTCCTGATGGCGAAGGTGGTGCCCCCGCCCCCCGGCCAGGACCTGCCGACGGAAGGGCAGGCGGCCGAGCTCGCCGCATCCCTCGGCCCGGCGCTCCAGCACGTACGCCGGGAAATGCGGCGGCACGGCTCCAACGGGGAGGGCACCGGCGGTGTTTGACGCCCTCTACCTCACCTTCAGCGCCATCACCTGGATCATCGTCGGCTACAAGGCCACCGCCTGGTTCCGCGACCGGCGCAACCTCGACCTGGGCCTGACGGCCCTGATGACCTCGGGCGTCCCGGTCGTCTTCCTGTTCTCCGCGCCCAGCGTCTACCGGGGCTTCGACCGGCTCACCGGGGTGGCCAACCTGGCCATGGTCTTCCTCTATTCGGCCGTGGTGCTGTTCGCCTCGGGCGCCACCGTGCTGCTGCTGCGCTGGACCAGCCGCGGCGACCGGGCGGCACACGACCGCGCCGTCCTGCGGTCCCGGATCGCGGTGGCCGCCGTGCTGGTGACCTGGACCACCGCCATCGTCTGCTTCGCCGTCGGACGCCCCGACGCCGTGGAACACCCCCGCGACTTCAGCACCGCCTACGCCAACGCCCCCGGTGTGCTCGCCTTTCTGATGCTGTATCTGGCCATTTTCGGCACCAGCCTCGCCGGGCTCGGCCTCCTGTGCCCGCGCTACGCCGCCACCCTCGGCCCGTCCTGGCTGTCCAAGGGGCTGCGGACGCTCGCCGCGGGCTGCTGGCTGGGCCTGCTCTACTGCGTCTGCAAGCTGGCGGGCTTCGCGCTCACCCGGGCTGGACACGATGTGTACTGGCTCTCCAACGGCGTGGCCCCGATGAGCGCTTCGGTGGCCGCCCTGCTGGTCCTCCTCGGCTTCTCACTGCCCGCCATCGGCCCCCGGGCCGCGGCCTGGCGCCGGCTGCGCCGGCTGGAGCCGCTGTGGCGGGAGGTCACCGCGCAGGTCCCCGAGGTCACCATCGCCGAGTCCCGCTGGACCGGCCGCTGGCCCTTCGCCGATCTGGAGTGGCGGGCGAACCGGCGGATGGCCGAGATCCGCGACATCCAGCGCGGCGTCAGGCGCCATGTCGAGCCCGCCGCCCTGGAGATCGCCCGCCGCAGGGCGCACACGGCCGCGCTCGACGAGCGCACCCTGGCCGCCGTGGTGGAGGCGGCGGTGCTGCGCCGGGGCCTCGCCAACCAGGCCACCGGACATGTGCCCGTCCCGCACGCGGACAGCGTGGTGGTGACCGTCAGCGCCGACCCGGGCGAGGAGCACGAGCATCTGGCGCGGGTCGCGGATGTCTTCCACGACGGGCTGGTCGATGCGGTGCTCACCGAGCTGCGGGAGCTCGGCGCGGCACGCCGTCCCTAGACGAGGCGGCCCTGGACGGGGGTCACGGCCGCCTGCGACACGGGCCGGCGCCGGGATCCGTACCCCACGTACGGATCCCGGTGCCGCCCGTGCAACCTAACCGATCCGGCGCTTCGGGCCACCGGCGCCCCGTACTGCTCCCTGTCCTACAGTCGGGTCCCATGCAGCCGCAAACACACCCGGACCCCATCGACGTCGCGCCGCTCATCGCCGACCCGCACTCCGCCTACGCCAAGCTCCGGGAAACCGCCCCGGTACACCGCATCACCGGCCCCGACGGCAGGCCCGCCTGGCTGGTGACCCGTTACGAGGACGTCCGCCGGGCACTGGCCGACCCCCGCCTCTCGCTGGACAAGCGCAATGCCCGGCCCGGCAACTACGCCGGATTCGCGCTGCCCCCGGTGCTGGACGCCAACCTCCTGAACATGGATCCGCCGGACCACACCCGGGTGCGCCGCCTGGTGGTCAAGGCGTTCACCCCCGGCCGGGTGGCCAGGCTGCGCGAACCGATCCGCCGGGTCGCCGACCGCCTGCTGGACGCGGTGGCGGCGGACGGCCGGGCGGATCTGATCGCCGACTACGCCGGGCCGCTGCCGGTCATCGTGATCTGCGAACTGCTGGGCGTGCCGGAGGAGCACCGGGTCGACTTCCGGGCCTGGACGGATGCGCTGATCACCCCGGACCGCAGCAGGCCGCACCTGATGAAGGAGGCGGTGGGGCAACTGATGCGGTACTTCACCGAACTGATCGCCCTCAAGCGCGACGAGCCGGGGGACGATCTGCTCTCCGACCTGATCGCGGTGCGCGACGGGGGCGAGGGCGAGGACCGGCTGTCCGAGGACGAACTGACCTCGCTGGCCTTCCTGATCCTCTTCGGCGGCTACGAGAACATCGTCCACCTCATCGGCAACACGGTCCTGGCCCTGCTGGACCACCCGGAACTGCTCCGGGAGTTGCGAATGAATCCGGACGGTCTCGCGGCGGCCATCGAGGAGGTCAACCGGTGGGACGGGCCGGTTCCGCTGGCCATCCGCCGGTTCCCGGTGGAGGACATCGAAATCGGCGGGGTGACCATACCGTCGGGGGAGACCGTGCTGCTCTCGCTGGCCTCGGCCAATCGCGACCCCGCCCGGTTCCCCGATGCCGACCGGCTTGACCTGCGGCGCGATACCTCCGGGCAGCTGGCGCTCGGGCATGGCATCCACTACTGCCTGGGGGCCTCGCTGGGCCGGGCGGAGGCCGAGGCGGCGCTCACCGCGCTGCTGGAGCGCTTCCCGCAGCTGGAACTCGCGGTGCCGCGCGAGGAGCTGAGGTGGCGTCCGACGATCCGTGCGCGTGGCTTGATTTCGCTGCCTGTTCGCTGGTAACCGACAAGGCGAACAGGTTTTTGATGCATAACCCATCCTTGATGAGGTAGAACTGTCTTCGAGCCCGCCCGGTGTGCATCCCCCGTCGCACCGGGCGGGCCTTCGCATCTCACCAGCTGCCGGGCGGGAACTTGAGCAGGGCCACCGCCGCCAGCATCTGGATGCTCACGGCCGCCACGGCCTTGTGGGTGGGCAGGTGGTGCTGACCCCGTATCAGCAAGGTGGCCAGCGCATAGCCGAAGGCCGCCGTGATGCAGGCGGCCGCCCGTACCGGGACGGACGACGCGGACAGCCAGGTGTCCAGGGCGAGGCGGGGCAGGTCGGTCGTCCAGAAGACGAGGACGAACAGGCTGGCGGTGGGCCCGAATCTGCCGTTGCCGCCCAGGCGGCGCGCGATGGCCTGGGTGACCACCCCGAGCAGCAGGCTGGCCAGCAGCATGGCGCCCGATCCGATGGCCATGGCCTCAAGCGCCAGCAGCCGGCTCACCTGCCACTGGGCCCAGAAGGAGTCCTTGGCCAGCGTCCCCAGCGCTCCGCACAGCAGGGACAGGAAGGTGGCCGCCCCCCAGACGCTCCGGTCCCGGGCCTCGTCGAGCATCTCCACGGGCCGGTACCAGAGCCCGAATATCAGCCGGTGCCAGAGCAGTCGGCGCCGCTTGGCGGCGGGGGCGCGGGGGGTGGATGCGGTGGTCAATGGCATGGATGTCGTTTTATCACCGTTCGGCCCGGGCGCGGGCGGCCGGGCCGAACGGTGCCGCGGCGTCAGACCGGCGCGGGCTGCACCGGGCCGGGGTCGGCGTCCGGGTCCGTGTCCGGGGTGACGGTGCGCAGATGCTCCTCGTCGATATCACGGGGCCCGAACGGCCAGGTCTTCTCGTGGCGCGCCCACAGCACAAACGCCAGGAGCCCGGCCCCCACCCAGGCGAGCGACCATTCGATGGGGTGCCTGCCCGGCGAGCTTTTGTCCGCGTAGCCGTAGATGACCAGCCAGCCCACGAGCGCCACCACGCTGGGCAGCGGATAGAGCCACATGCGGTAGGGGCGTCGCAGGGTGGGCTGGCGGCGGCGCAGTACGGTCGCGGCCGCGACCTGGGCGAAGCCCTGCACCAGCACCATCACGGTGATCAGCAGCTGGATGAGGGTCTGCAGATCGGTGTAACGGCCGATGAGGAAGCCCACCGCGCTCATCACTCCCATGGCCAGCAGCCCCAGCACGGGGAAGCGGTGACGCGGGTGCAGAACCGCGAACTGGCGGAAGAACACCCGCTCCCGGGCGGCGTCGAAGGGGATCCGCGAGCCGCCCAGCAGACCGGTGAACATCGAGGCGAAGGCCGTGATCAGGATCAGTACGGTCGCGACGTCCGCGGCGCCCTTGCCCCAGGTCTTCTCCAGCACCACGGAGGCGACCGAGGAGGAGGCCGGGTTGTCCTTGTCGAGCATGTCCTTCCAGTCGACGACGCCCAGGGTGCCGATCTGCAGCAGCAGGTACATGACCATGATGCCGAGGATGGAATAGATGATGGTGCGCGGCAGGACGCGCCCCGGGTCCTTGATCTCGGCGCCCATGTAGGAAGTGGTGTTGTAGCCCCCATAGTCGTAGAAGCCGATGGTGAGCCCCGCGGCGAAGCCGATCCAGAAGCCGCTGGTGGTCAGGTCGAAGGCGTGCGCGGGGTAGTGGAACGCCTGGTGGGCGCTGAAGTGGGTGAAGGAGGCGACGACGACCAGGGCGACCGCCGCGACCATCACGCACCACATGACGACGGTGATCCGCGCGAGATTCTCCACCCGCCCCCACAGCAGGGCGATCACCAGCACCAGGACGCCGAGCCCGGTGAGATCTCCCTGAATCTGTGTCATATCCGGCCAGAGATAGCCGAGATACTGCACAAAGGCGACGACCCCGGTGGACATGGCGAGCGGGAAGTAGAGCATCGCCGACCAGACGAACAGAAACGGCATCAGCTTGCCGGTGCGGTACTGGAACGCCTGCCGCAGATAGACGTAACTGCCGCCCGCACGGGGCAGCGAGGCGCCCAGCTCGGCCCAGATCAGCCCGTCGGCCAAGGCCAGAACGGCACCGGCGATAAAGCCGATGACGGCATGCGGCCCGCCGAAGGCGACCACCATGGCCGGGATGGTGACAAAGGGTCCTATGCCGCACATCTGGCTCATGTTGATGGCGACGCCCTGGAAGAGACCGATGCGGCGGACGAATCCGACTTGCCGCTCGGGCTCGTTGTCCGGATCTGCCATGGCGGTCAACCTCTCCTCGTCGTCTGCTGCACTCGCACTCGTAGCACCGGCTTGCCTGACGCGTCCATCACATGGACGGGGTTGAGCAGCGCGAATGTCCGGTCACCGCCCGAACAGCGCACTGGAGTTCGCCTGTGGGGTGCCGGTGACTCTGGCCGCGTGGCCGGGCGGGCGTCAAGATCTATGCGTCAACTGTGTGCCGGTTGCCCGAACCCTCCTTAAGCGGAACATGACAATCGCCACGTTTCAGCCACGCCTCCGTGATCGAAACGCTAAAGTGGCCCGGCCGTGGTGTTCGGGAAGACCGGTGCAGGCCCTCGCGGGTCCGAGTCCGGAGCGGCCCTCGCCACTGTGATCGGGGAGTCACCGTCCCGTTCCACGCGCCCGGGGCGCATGGAGCCACTGGCCGCAGCCGGCTGCCGGGAAGGCAGGGACGAGTGCGAAGGAACCCGTAAGCCAGGAGACCGGCCACGGCATCTCGAATCGATCCACGAGGTGCTGGAGCGTGATCCGCAGATGACCCTGTCCACCGATACCCCCGGCAGTACGGCCCCCGCCTTCCACTGGCGCCGCGAGGACACCGTACGAACCGCCGGCCTGCTGGCCGTCATAGCCGCCCTGCATGTCCTCGCCTTCGGCGTGCTCTTCCTGCTCATCGTCCCCAACCACTACAAGGTGGGTTCCGATGTCTACGGCATCGGACTCGGCGTCACCGCCTACACCCTCGGCATGCGGCACGCCTTCGACGCCGACCACATAGCCGCCATCGACAACACCACCCGCAAGCTGATGGCCGACGGCAAACGCCCGGTCTCGGTCGGCTTCTGGTTCGCGCTCGGCCACTCCAGCGTCGTCATCGCCATGGCCGCCCTGGTCGTCGGCGGAACCCAGCTGGCCGGGAAGCTGATGGACGAGAACTCCACCACCCACCAGACCCTCGGGGTGGTCGGCACCTCCGTCTCCGGCGGCTTCCTCTACCTCATCGCCGCACTCAACCTCATCGCCCTCGCCGGCATCCTGCGCATCTTCCGCGCCATGCGCGAGGGCCGCTACAACGAGGCCGAGCTTGAACAGCAGCTGGATTCACGGGGCTTCATGAACCGCATCCTCGGCCGCTTCACCCGCTCCATCACCCGCCCCGGCCAGATGTACCCGCTGGGCTTCCTCTTCGGCCTCGGCTTCGACACCGCCACCGAGGTCACCCTGATGGTGATGGCCGGCAGCGGCGCCGCCGCCGGACTGCCCTGGTACGCGATCCTGTGCCTGCCCCTGCTGTTCGCCGCCGGGATGAGCCTGTTCGACACCCTCGACGGCACCTTTATGAACTTCGCCTACCAGTGGGCGTTCTCCAACCCCGTCCGCAAGGTCTACTACAACCTCACCATCACCGGCCTGTCGATCGCCGTCGCCTTCCTCATCGGCACCATCGAACTCGTCGGCGTCCTGCACGAGAAGCTCGACCTGACGGACCCGGTCACCGGCTGGATCTCCTCGCTCGACCTGGACAACGTCGGCTTTGTCATCGTCGGCCTGTTCGTGGTGGTGTGGGCCCTCGCCCTCGCCTACTGGCGCTTCGCCAAGGTCGAACAACGCTGGGCGGCCCGCGCCGCCGAGAGCTGACGGGAAGCCGACGGGTCTTACGGACCGGTGACATGACCCCGCGCGACCCACCACACCGGCGGCCCGGCCCCTAACGTCGGCCCCATGCGCGTACTCGTCACCGGAGGCGCGGGCTTCATCGGCTCGCACATCACCGACACCCTCACCGCACAAGGGCAGGAGCCCGTCGTCCTCGACGCGCTCCTGCCCACCGCCCACCCACAGGCACCACCCCGCCCCCAGGGCGTCGAGTGGATCGACGCCGACCTCCGCGACCAGGCGGCCCTCACCCGCGCCCTGCGCGGCATCGACGCCGTCTGCCACCAGGCCGCCATGGTCGGCCTCGGCAAGGACTTCGCCGACGCGCCCGCCTATGTGGGCTGCAATGACCTCGGCACGGCCGTCCTGCTCGCCGCCATGGCCGAGACGGGCGTACGCTCCCTCGTCCTGGCCGGCTCGATGGTCATCTACGGCGAGGGCCACTACCAGTGCCCCGCCCACGGCCCGGTACGCCCCGGCCCGCGCACCGCCACCGACCTGTCGGCGGGCCGCTTCGAACCACTCTGCCCGCACTGCGCCAGGGAGTTGGCCCCCGGCCTGGTCGACGAGGACGCACCGGCCGACCCCCGCAATGTCTACGCCGCCACCAAGCTGGCCCAGGAACACCTGGTCGCCGCCTGGGCCCGCGCCACCGGCGGCCGCGCCGTGTCGCTGCGCTACCACAATGTCTACGGCCCCGGAATGCCCCGCGACACCCCCTACGCGGGCGTCGCCTCCTTCTTCCGCTCCTCCCTCGCGCGCGGCGAGGCCCCGCGCGTCTTCGAAGACGGCGGCCAGCGCCGGGACTTCATCCAGGTACGCGACGTGGCCACCGCGAACGCGCTCGCCCTGGAGGCGCTCCCCGACCGCGCACCGGGCACCCTGCGCCCGTACAACTGCGGCAGCGGCGACCCGCACACCATCGCCGAGATGGCCACCGCCCTGGCCACCGCCCACGGCGGACCCGCACCCGTGGTGACGGGGGAGTACCGCCTCGGCGACGTCCGCCACATCACCGCCGACTCAGGGCGGCTGCGCCGGGAACTGGGCTGGCGCCCCGAGACCGAATTCAGCACGGGCATGGCCGAGTTCGCGCACACGCCACAACGTGGCCGTCCGGCGTAGGCCCGCGGGCTACTGCCGCTGCCCGCAGCCGGAGCAGAAGGCCGCCCCGTCCAGCAGCGGCGCCCGGCACCCGGCGCACACCGCCTGCTGCGCCAACTGGTGGCCACAGCCCGGACAGAACCGCCCGCCATGCGTCTCGGCACGGCACCGAGGGCAGACCAACTGCCGGGGAGTCAGCGCATCCTGCTCCTCCCCCCGCCGCTGCCCCTCGTCATAGGCGCGCCGCGCCACCTGGTCGTTGAGCCCCTGCTGCCGGGCCGCCATCATCTCGCCCGCGGTATCGGGGGCGCAGTGCAGACAGAGCCCCTGCCCGGAGTTCCAGCAGCGGCCGCAGACATACGAGGCGCAGCGCGCACAGCGGTTGAAGTGTCCCTCGGCCGCGCCGATGGCTCGCTGGAAGGCGGCGTCGCGGGCACTGCCCCACGCGGACCCGGCCAGCCCGTCGGCGGCGGTGGACACCTCGCTCACCACCTTTCCCAGCAGCCCGGACGCCGCCCCGATGCCCTTGCCGAGCCAGCCGGCCAGCCGACCGCCCCGGTAGGGCTCGAAGGGGGAGCGCCAAGTGTCATGACAGCGCGAGCAGTAGAACTCGAACTGGAACCCCGCTGCGGTGCCGTGCTGTTGGCACAGGTCCCGGTAGTTGCCGGCGAAGTAGATCTCATTGCTCACCACATGCCCCCCGTGGATCGGACTTCGCTCTCCAGCTCTCTCCGCTGGATGGACGCCGCTCACCGGGCGGCCGGTTCTGCGCGCAGCGTCTCCTTGTCTCGCTCCGGTGATGGGCACTCATCATGGCGTGGGGGATGTGCAGTTGAGGTCCTTGCGGGTCCGGTGGATGAACTCGCGGACAGTCGGCTCGCGCCGCCAGGGGGCAAGGGCGGCGTTGAACTCGCGCACGTAATCCAGCGCGCGGGCCGACTTCACACGGGCGAGGATGTCGACGGAGCGGTTGCCCAGCTCCAGGCCGTGGTCGAGGTCGCGGGCCTGGAGATGGGCGGTCCCCACGATCGCCAGCCGCATCCCGACGGAGCGGGTGAAGACCCCGGGCTGCATGGTGACGGCCTGCTGGTTCCAGGCGAGGGCGGCCTGGGGGTTCTTCAGGTCCCGGAAGACCTCGGCGGCATCGGCGGACAGTCGCGCGTGGTGATAGAAGTCGATCCATCCCGGCTCGTCGCCGCTGTCCTCGCGGGTCCGCTCAAGGAGGTTTTCGGAGGCGGCCAGGGCCCGGGAGGCGGTCCGCTCGTCTCCGGTCCGCGCGTGAGCGCGGGCTTCGATGAGCTTGGTGAAGGCCAGCACCCGTGGCACCGCGTCGTGCTTGGCGCGTTCGAAGGCGCCCTGGGCCATGTCGATGGCTTCCTCGGCGAACCCGCGCATAAGGGCCTGCATGGCCATGGTCGTCAGCACATAGCAGCCGAGCTGGACGTCCCCGCCCGCGCGGGCGAGGCGGAGGGCCTGGATGAAGTGCCGCTGGGCCACCTCATGTTGCCCGACGTCGAAGGCCGTCCAGCCGGCCAGCCGGGAAAGTTCGGAGGTGACGGAGAACAACTCACGGCCGACCTCGTCGGAGAACGAGCCCTGCAACAGCGGGACGGCCTGCTGTTCCAGGCAGGTGGTGACGGAGCTGGCCCGCCAGTTCCCGCCCCCGTATTTGGAGTCCCAGCGGCGGGCCTCGCCGGCAGCGTTCCGCAGCTCGTCCAGGTCCAGGCGGCCGACCCGCATCCCACCCCGGTGATGGGCGGTGTCGTCGGCGGGGGTGACGAGCCAGCGGGTGACGGGGGTGGTGAACGCGGAGAGCGCGAAGCTGATCCGGTCAGGAAGTCGCGGCGGTTCACACTGCTCCAGAACGAAGTGGCGACGCGGACGGCATCGGCGGGTTCCCTGGGGAAATCCAACCCCAGGTCCGCTCCGCGGTCCGGTCACTGGTTGGCGAGCAGAAGAGCGAGAGGACCCGCAGGGAGAAGGAACCGACCCTGGGCTGCTGCATCGATGGCGTCTGCCATGGGCCACCACGACAGCTTGAAGTCCTCTTCGGTGGGTGTGAGTTGCTGGGGGCCGAGCGTCAGGTCGCGTGCTTCGTACAGGTGCACCCGGGCAGTGGACTCCAGCGTGATGGCGTAGGCTCCCAGAGGCCGCCACCGGGTCGCGGTGATTCCGGCTTCTTCCATCAGCTCGCGCCGGGCGCATTCCTCGGGTGTCTCGCCGTCTTCGCGGCGTCCGCCGGGCAGGAACAGGTACTCGCCACCGTGGCGGGGGAAGCCGGCGGTCAGAATGGCGACGAGGCCCTGGTCGTCGCGGGCCACCACCACGGCGGCGTCACGGGCCGGGCCTCGTCCTTGAACCTCATCGCTCATGCCGAGCGAGCCTAGCGACGGCCCTCAGAGCACCGTGGCCGCATACGGAACATTCATCACGACAGGGTGGGCGATGCCCCGGCCCTGGTACCCGTCGTCTCCGTAGGCGTCGCCGTGGTCGGCGCACATGATGACCAGCCACGGAGCCTTCGCCGTCAGAGTGGTGGCCAGGCGGCCGAGGTGTTCGTCGGCGTAAGCCAGCGCGGCCCGCTGCGACTTCACGGTGTCGGCGCTCTGGCCGGTGTAGTGGCCGTGGGGGACGTGGGTGGCGGAGACGTTGAGGAACAGGAACAGCGGCCGGTCCGAGTGTTTGTCGGTGACCTCGAGGGCGTGGTCCACCTGATAGCGGGTGGAGTCGATCTCGGGTGAGCAGAACTCCGGCCGCCAGTAGTCCTCGTCGAACAGCTCGGGCAGCACGCTGCCCAGCGGCGTCTCACGGGAGAAATATGTGACGCCGCCGATGCACACCGTGCGGTAGCCGTGCTGCCCGAGCCCGGCCAGGAGGTTGGGGGCGTCGAACATGAACGTCTCGGGTGGCACCGTCTTGAACGCGGGCGGTCGGCACTCCCACAGGCGGGGCGGCTGTTCGGGCCTCGGGAACTTGGGCAGGAACCCGGAGAAAAACGCCATGTGCGCAGGGAGCGTGAACGATCCGGGGGTGTGCCGTCGCTCCCATCCGCCACGAGGCAGGAGCGCGGCCAGGTGCGGAGTGCGGCCCATGTCGTAGGCGGTACGGGCGACGTCGTACCGCAGGGAGTCAAGGGTGACGAACAGGATGTTCGTGCCGGTGGTGATGATCTCGGCGGCGTTGATCACTGGCTGGCTCTTTCCGGCAGTACGTAGTCCTCGACGTGGCCTCGGGCCTGGTCGTTGACGGGGATGGGCACGTGATCGTCGGCGATCATCTGGCGGATGCGGGCCAAGCCCGCATCCTCGCCGAGCAGTTCGCCATGGCGGTCGTAGACGGCGATGCGAACGGTCTCGGCGCCTCCGTCGGGCGTGGCGGTGATGAGGGCGCCGGGCACTCCGCCCAGCTCCTTCATGGCGGCCGTCAGGTCGTGCTCGTCGGCGACGTGCAGGTCCATGACGGTGCACGCGTAGTGCTGCGCGTTCATCGCGCCCCGGCACAGGCGACGATGGAACAAAGCACTGGTGGCGTGGCCGTCGTGGGCGACCGCGATGCGGGTCGCGTGGGTGACGACGGCGAGGCAGGCACCGACCCACCAGCCGACGCCTTCGTGGATCTCGCCCGGGTACTGGCCGCAGGCGGCACCGTCGCGGATGACCTTCTCGGTGTCGATCGGGTTAAGCATGACGGGCCCTCATGCGTTCGGTGATCCAGTCGGCGAGCTCGTCGGGGTTCTTGCCGTCTGTGTCCAGGACAATGGCGGTGGGGTCCGCTTCGGCGACCGCGTCGAAGTTGGCCACGAGCCGCGTGAGGCGACCGGGGACGGTGAACAGCTCGGAGTCGTCGGCGGTGAGCTTGCCTTGCCTCTCCTTGGCCGCGAGGCGCCGCCGCAGCTCCTCCTCGCAACAGCGCAAGTAGAAGGTCTGGTCCGGGGTCTCCAGGTAGGGCCGGTAGGGCTCCAGGAGCCGTGTGACCTCGTCCAGGGGGATGCCGTGGACGGCGGCGTGACAGGCGGCCACGGAGGAGACGTATCGGTCGGCGACGACGGGGCCGTGCCGGCGGTACTTGCGGATCGTGTCGGAGGCGTGCAGGAGCCCGGAGAGGTAGAACGCGAACTGGGGCAGGGGCCGCAGCTGTTTGTTGATCAGCGGGGCCCAGTCGGAGTGCGGGAACGGGAGGGTGTGCAGGCTCCCGGCGGCCTGCCGGGTGGCGATGGCCTCGCTGATGGTGGTCTTCCCGACGCCGGACAGACCCTCGAACACGGTGAAGGCCCCTCGCGCGCGATCGGACGGGACGGGCGCGTATGTGGGCGGCAGGCTCATAGCGTCCCCTCGGTGAAGGCGGCGATGTGGCCGGCTACGGCGGCGGCCAGTTGGTCCGGGACGGCCAAGTGGTCCTTGAGGTCCATGCGGAGGTCCTGGCGGAGCAGGCAGGGCTGGAGGCCGCCGTCGTGGTCGACGCGCAGGGCCCAGAACCCCTCGACGCACTTGGGCCGCAGGGGGCAGGTGCCGCACTGGCCGACGTGGTAGCGGCCCAGATCGCGGTGGATCACGTCGATCTCGATGCCATCGACCCGGAAGACGCGCCGTCCTTGGCCGACCCCGGCTACCTCGATGTGCTCCTGGGCGGCCAGGGTCCGTAAGTAGGCCACGATGCCGTCGGCCGATACAGCGGAATCCGCGTGGCCTTCGTTGAAGTCGGTGCCGACCAGCTCGATGAACTGCACGGGCATCCGCCGGTTCAGGGCAAAGTCCAGGATCGAGCGGATCTCGTGCGCGTTGTCCCTGAGCAGCAGGCAGTTGAGCTCCACCCGGTCGAAGATCTCGCGGGCGGCGTCGATGCCGTCGAGCACGGACGCGATGCCCTGGCGAGTCCGGGCGATGGACCGGAAGGTCTCGTCGGAGAAGTAGTGCAGCGAGACCTTCACCTTGTCCAGGGGCGTGTCGGCCAGCCATTTCTGGTTGGCGCGAACGCGGGTGCCGTTGGTGATCAGCGTGTACGAGGCGTCCGGGGCCGGGTCTGGGAGCTGTTGCAGGACCGGCTTGGCCAGGGACGAGGCGAGCGGTTCGCCACCGGTGAAGTAGACCCGCTTGAGCCCGGCCTTCATGAGCGCGGTGATGACCGTGACGTAGTGCTCGGCGCACAGCGAACGGGGCCGCTGCTGCAAGGATGCGTCGCGCCGGGCCAGCTCCGGCGGGACGTCGCCCTCGTTGTGGCAGAAGAAGCAGCCGATGTTGCACTTCGGCCCGAACGAGACGCGGACCTGCCCGCGCAGGGCCGCGTAAACGCGCAGGGCCGTCCAGTCGGTGTCGCCCCGGGGGGCGAGCGGAGCGAAGGTGAGCGGTACTTCCATGGCTTCCTCCAAGGCAGCGGGCGTGCCGCCGCCACGACAGGTGGTGTGAAGTACGTGCGCCGGCCAGGTGCTCGTGGTCACCTCGCCGCGGGTGTTACTCCTGCATGAAGTCCGGGAGCGAGATCCCGGACGGCAGGTGCGGGGGTTCGTGCGCGTGTTGCTGGTGCACCGCCAGGCCGAGACACCCGACGGTGCCGATGCCGTAGGCCCAGGCCGTGACGGTTTCGACGAGATCAACGGGCTTGCGGGGGTGTCGACGGGTGCGGGAGTGTGCGTGGTGGCTCACAGGCGTGAGTCCTTCCAGGCATGCGTGATCAGCCCAACACTTAATGTGTGGCCTAGGTCGTAAGGATGCTCGACCTAGGCTACTTAATGCAAGACTAGAGAGTGGCCTAGTACAGTCAACTGACCTAGGCCACACCGCACTTGGGAGCCGCCGTCGTGAACACTGTTTCGGAAACCGCAGACCTGACTGAGGGCCACCCGTACATGCGCCTCGCGACCGAGTTCCGCCGCCGCATCCTCGACGGCGAACTCCCCGAGGGCACCAAGCTCCCCAACCACCGCACCCTGGCCGCCGAATACGGAGTCGCCGTCGCCACTCTGCAAAAAGCACTCGGGCAGCTCCAGGTCGAGGGCTACATCCGCACCAGCCAGCGCGGTACCTACATTGCCAACGCGCCCAAGGCTGGATCTTCCGGCTACGACCGCATCACCCGTGTCCTGCGGACCGGCAGCGTCCTCGGCGACGGCGAGTCCGTCATCGTCACCGAAGCCCAGCTCGTCGTCCCGCCGCTGTACGTCGCCGACATCTTCGACCTTGACGAAGGCGACCAGGTCGTACGACGTCAGTGGCACACCGGTCGGAGCCAGCAGCGGCTCATGCTCGCGGTCACCTGGTATCCGGCCGAGTTCGCCGTCTCTGTCCCCGACCTGCTCTCCACCTCCGCCGGCAAGGCCCCGCGTCTGCTGTCCCGCATCATCGAGGTCACTGGCCGCCAACCCGTCGAAGGCCGCGACGACATGCACGCGCGGGACGCCGACGCCCGCGAAGCTGACTTCCTCGGCCTGAAGACCGGCACCCCGATACTCGCCGGAGCCCACCGTCTGTGGGACAACCAGGGAATCATCGAGTACGGCGAATGGTGCCTGCCGTACCGGCACGTCATCGGCTACGAGTACCGCTTCGACGCCGCCCCCGGCCAGCCGTAGCCTCCGTGCCCAAGGTGATCGGCGACACGGGCGTCGGCGAAGTGACGTCGAGTACCTGTCCGTGGGTGTCCTGCCGGTTCAGTACGGGGCGGGGCTGCTGCCGGACACGTCGGCGGGTGGGGGCAATGCGCACTGAACGCTGCGGCGCCGCCCGCAAGAAGTCTCGTACAGCACTAGGTTCACATGTTGTGTCGAGCGCCGTTGATCGAGACCACTGATCCGCTCCGTGATCTGATGTGTTCGCGCAGGCCCGGTGGCCGACTGATCGCGGTCAGCGCAGCACCCTTTTCTCCGACGACTTCCATGCCCTTTCGACCAAAATCGGCTTCCAGTTCTTCGTCGTTGAGGTACTGTCGTCGGCTGCGGGCTCGGACGAGTAGCCAATCGGCGGATCATGAGCGGAGCCAGAGCCGGAGCTGGATCGAGGCGACGGCGACGTGGAAGATGTGGGCGCGTTTGTCGAACCTCATAGCCACTGCCCGGAAGTTCTTCAGGGCGTTGATGATCCACTCCACTTCGTTCCTGCGCTGCCGAGCGGACATGGAACCCCGAGCTGTGAGGCGCATCCCGGGAACACGGTTCTCTCGGGCAACTCGAGGGGCCGTGTTGCTATTTTCCTGCAAGCGTCTGCCGGAGCAGACTTGACGGTTGAGGAGTGATAGCCCGGCACCCGAGGCCCGAAGCTCGAGTCGCTCAATCGCCAACCCTCCTTCGTTCGTGACCTGGAGACCTTCCGACGCCCGCGCATTCGGGACTTGAGCGTCGGGATTCGGGCGTCAAGATTCGAGCCGCTTTCCAAGGAATGGCCGGTAGGCCAATCCCTCCCTCCCACCCAAGTCCCTTCCGCACACGGACGGATGACATTTTGTGATCGAGTCGCGACCACGCGTCGTCGGCGTGTAGCGTGCGCCACAAGCACGACAAAGCAAACGACCCCCGCCGGTGCACTCAACACACGGCGAGGGTCTGACCACCAAGATCGCAGATCGGAACGATCTCATGGCTGCCGCCAACCTTACCGCCGACGCACGCCCCTACGCTCCCCCCATGGCCGCCCCCGGCTACGGCAAGCGCTCCGCGCCCGACCAGGAGCCCC